>QGVH01000001.1 GCA_003242735.1 bacterium
AGTTCCGGAAGACCGGCGAGGACGAGGAGACGCACAGCGCGAAGGGGAAGCTCACCCTGTACATCGACGACCAGCCCGTCGGCGAAGCCGAGATCATGACCCAGCCGGGCCACTTCTCCCTCACGGGTGACGGACTGTGCGTCGGGAGGGACAGCGGATCCAGCGTCTCGCCCGACTACGACCCGCCGTTCGAGTTCGAGGGCGGGACCATCGACCGTGTGGTCATCGATGTGACGGGCGCCCCCTTCGTTGATCACGAGAAGGAGGTGAAGCGCTACTTGACGCGCGATTGAGGGGCGCGGGCGCCGCAAGGAGCTGCTCCGTTCCGGTTGGGAGTCGATCGGTAAGGTCGCTCTGCTGGCACTGGCCCTGGACCTCGTCTACCAGGTGATCGTGCTACCCGGGCTGCACCCGCTCGAGGCGGTGTTCATTGCGCTCGTCTCGCCATCCTCCCGTATCTCCTGCTCCGGGCGCCGTGACGCGGATCGCGCAACGCTGGATCGGCCCCGGCGCGCACCGGATGCGGCGGGCAGCTCGATCGTGCTCCGGAACGACACCCGCAAGGCCGAGGACCGTGCGCCATGCAACCTCTCAATGTCCGACCGGCGGCGGGACGCCGCGTGGCGTTGACGCCGTATTCGATCGGCGTCGCCGGAGCCGTGCTGGTGATGGCGCTGGCGGGCGGCCAGGCGCGGGCGCAGGAGGTCGCCCGCGAGGCGAGCGACGATGCCTGGACGGTGCTCTGGCCCATCTACCTCTGGGCATCGGGGATCGACGGCCGCGTGGGCGTGGGCGGCAACGTCATCGACGTGGACATCGGCTTCAGCGACGTCGTCGAGCACCTGGACGGCGCGGTGTTCCTGCCGCTCGAGTTGCGGAAAGGGCGTTGGGCGGCGGTGCTCGAGGTCATCGCGATCCGGCTGGGGGACCAGCGTGGCCGGCCTGCGGCTCTGGCACCTGAGCACGACCATCGTCCTCCACCCCGCGGACCCGGTCCTTCCCGAGCTGACGCTGGGCACGGGCGAGCTGTGGGTCGATCCGATCGTCGGCGTGCGCGCGCTGGCCGAGCTGGGAGGCGGCTGGCGGCTCAACGGCCGCGCCGATCTGGGCGGTTTCGGCATCGGCTCCGAGTTCACCTGGCAGCTCATCGGACTGGCCGGATACGAGATCGCGTCCGGCACCACGGTGTTCGCCGGCTACCGCTACCTCGACGTCGACTTCGAGGACGAGGACGATGGGTTCATCTACGATACCGGCACCGGCGGGTGGGTCATCGGCGTAGCGATCCGGCTCTGAGCCCGCCGGCCGACCCGGTTCGCACCACCCCCGGGGAGGACTCCAGATGCGCGGAGGACGAGAGCAGCCGTCGGACGGCGCGCCTGCCGCGGAGCCCGGTGGACCGAGGCGGTTCGAGCAAGCCGACCTCCCGCCGATCCCGCCGGTCGATGAGTCGAAGCCGGGTCGGGCATCCGTCCAGCTCTCCCAGTACCGAACACGGCTGTCGACGCACCGGACCGAACTGTCCATGCGCCGCACGGGCATGTCGTTCCAGCGCACGCGACTGAGCGCCGAGCGCAGACAGATGGCCGAGCAGGGACTGATCCACGCCGAGATGGCTTTTCCGGTGTCGTTCACGCTGATCACCGCCGTGCTCCTGCTGCTCCTCGGCGCCGCGGCGATCATCAGCATGGCGTTCAACATCGGGCCGCTCGGCTGAGGCACGCTGGAGGACTCATGGATCATCCGGTTCGCACCGATCCCTCGCGTGAGCAGACCGCAACGGCACGGCTCGACGGAATGGTCTGGATCCCGGGCGGCACGTTCCTCATGGGCTCCGACAGACACTACCCCGAGGAGCGGCCGGCCCACCGCGTGAGCGTGGACGGCTTCTGGATGGATGCTCACGCCGTGACGAACGACGAGTTCGCACGCTTCGTGGCGGCGACCGGCTACGTCACCTTGGCCGAGCGCACGCCGGACCCCGCGGACTATCCGGGCGCCAAACCGGAGCTGCTGGTGCCTGGATCCGCCGTGTTCCGCAAGCCGGCGCACCGCGTGGACCTGCGCGACCCGTACCAGTGGTGGGCGTACGTCCCGGGCGCGAACTGGCGGCACCCGTTCGGCCCGGACAGCTCGATCGAAGGTCTCGGCGACCATCCCGTCGTGCACGTCGCCTACGAAGACGCGCTGGCGTACGCGCGCTGGGCCGGCAAGGACCTGCCCACCGAGGCCGAATGGGAGTTCGCCGCGCGCGGCGGGCTCGACGGCGCGACCTACGCCTGGGGCGACGAGTTCCTCCCGGGCGGGCGCTTCATGGCGAACACGTGGCAGGGCGAGTTCCCGATCCAGAACCTCGCCCTGGACGGCTTCGAGTGGACCGCGCCCGTCGGCTCGTTCCCGCCCAACGGGTACGGGCTCTACGACATGATCGGCAACGTCTGGGAGTGGACGCGCGACGAGTACCGGGAGTACGGCGCGGCCGTCCGCCCCTGCTGTGCGAGCACGAAGCCGCGCGGTGGAGAACGGGGCGCGAGCGACGACCCGCGCACGCCGGGCAGCCGCATCCCCCGCAAGGTGATCAAGGGCGGCTCCTACCTGTGCGCGCCGAACTACTGCCGGCGGTACCGTCCCGCCGCCCGCCTGGCGCAGCCCGTGGACACCTCGACGTGCCACCTCGGGTTCCGGTGCGTCGTCCGGCCGTGACGCGGCCAGGGTGACGCGCTCGCCGCCAGGGGCGGGGAGCCGTACTCGTCGCTGCCTGCGAAAGCGGACCGAAGCGACCCGCGGGCGGTACCCGGCGCCCGCGTCTCGCGGGATCGGCGGGGCTCTGCCCGAGTCGGCGCCTCCGCGGGTACGGGGCTTGCCCGCTATGTCGTTGGATCGTTGGGAGTTCCGACTCGCGAGGAGGGGCGGATGACGGAACGGGGATCGAACGGGATCGGCGCCGGCAAGGCGCTCGCCGGCGTGTCGGCAGCGGTGCTCGGGACGGCGGTGGCCGGCAACATGCTCACCCGTGGCAAGCCGAAGACCATGCGCTGGTACCGGCGGCTGGACAAACCGGGCTTCATGCCTCCGCGCGCGGTCTTCCCGATGGTCTGGACGGCGCTGTACGCGCTGATGGCGGCCTCCGCGTGGCGCGTGGCGCGGCAGCCGTCGTCGCCGGAGCGCAACCGCGCGCTCGGGCTGTGGCTGGTGCAACTGGCGCTGAACGCGGCCTGGACGCCGCTGTTCTTCGGCGCGCGCCGGCCCGGCGCGGCGCTGGTGGACATCGGGCTGCTGCTCCCCGCGATCGGCATGTACACGGCGGCGAGCGCGCGGGTCGACAAGCCCGCCGCCTGGATGATGGCGCCGTACCTCGCGTGGGTCGGCTTCGCCTCGGCCCTCAACGCGGAGATCGTCCGGCGCAACTCGTGAGCCGGGACGGTTGACCCGGCCGCCCACCGCGCATAGGTTACTCGCCGTACGCGAACACGGGGGGATGCGGCCGGCGGGGGCAGAACGCCACGGGCGTTCGCCCCCGCCGGTTTTTCTCGCCGGGTCGGCAGGTGGAGGATCCGAGGCGACGCGGCCACGAACGAACCGCTCCTGCCGCTTCCGCCAGCTCCACGCTCCAGCACCGGAGGGACGCCGCCATGCCCGAGACGCTCATCCCCGTCGACCTGACCAAAGCCCCCGCAGACCAGCCCGTCCCGCTCCACAACCGCTGGCACCCGGAGATCCCGCCCGTCGTCTCCGTGCGACCCGGCGCGGTGTTCCGCGTCGAGTGCCTGGATTGGACCGGCGGGCAGATCGGCAACAACGACAGCGCGAACGACGTCCGCGACGTCGACCTGCTCCAGGTCCACTACCTCAGCGGCCCGATCCGCGTCGAGGGCGCCGAGCCGGGCGACCTGCTCGTCGTCGACATCCTGGACATCGGCCCGCTGCCCGGCGCGCAATGGGGGTTCAACGGCATCTTCGCGCGAGAGAACGGCGGCGGCTTCCTGACCGACTACTTCCCCGAAGCGCGCAAGGCGATCTTCGAGTTCGAGGGCATCTACGCACGCTCGCGCCACCTCCCGGGCGTGCGCTTCGCGGGCATCCCGCACCCGGGGCTGATCGGCACCGCGCCGTCCCAGCAGTTGCTGGACCGCTGGAACCGGCGCGAACGCGAGCTGATCGCCCGCGACCCGGAACGCGTGCCCCCGCTCGCGCTGCCGCCCGACCCGGCGTCCGCACTCCTCGGCCAGGTCAAGGGCGCGGCGTTCGACCGGATCGCCCGCGAAGCGGCGCGCACCGTGCCGGGCCGCGAGAACGGCGGCAACTGCGACATCAAGAACCTCTCGCGCGGCTCCCGCATCTACCTCCCCGTCTTCGTCCCCGGCGCCAACCTCTCCCTGGGCGACCTGCACTTCTCGCAGGGCGACGGCGAGATCACGTTCTGCGGCGCGATCGAGATGGCGGGGTTCGTGGACCTGCACGTGGACGTGATCAAGGGCGGGATGAACAAGTACCCCAACGCGAACCCGATCTTCGAGCCCGGGCCCGTGGAGCCGCGCTACACCCGGTACCTGGTCTTCGAGGGGATCTCGGTGACGGAGAACGACCAGCAGACCTACCTGGATGCGCACGTCGCCTACCGGCGCGCGTGCCTCAACGCCATCGACTACCTGCAGCAGTTCGGCTACACCGCCGAGCAGGCGTACATGATCCTCGGCACCGCGCCGGTGGAGGGGCGCATCAGCGGGATCGTGGACATTCCCAACGCGGTCTGCACGCTCTACGTGCCGATGGAGATCTTCGAGTTCGACATCCGCCCGTCCGCGGACGGGCCGCGGGTCGAGGACCGCGGTCAGCTCGCGGCGACGACGTAGCGCACAAAACCGTCGCTTCGACCTCACGCTCGCCGACGATGCGCAGCATCGGCACCGCCGCATCGACGCCGAAGCCGCCGGCCGGCAACGGCGCGATCGCAGCTCGATGCATCAGGTCTCCGCGGCTCGGTCTTCTCGCTCCGCCAGCGCCAGCATGTCGCGGAGCGAGCGCCAGTCGCGCGCGGTGCCCTGCGCGCCCAGGCACTTCTCGATCTGCGCGAACAGCTCCGATCGGCCCACGCCTTCGGGCGCGTGCAGGTAGAAGACCCTGCCCTTCAGAGCGAACCGCTCGCCCGGCTTTCGCAGCCGTTCGAGCGCTTCCAGGTCGGGATTGTCGGGCATTTCCGCCAGGAACGTCAGGTAGAGCGACGCCGGCGCTGCCTCCGCCTCGGGGAAGGGGTTCGCCGCGATCACCGCCGCCAATTGCTTCGGCGTCAGGATGATCACGCGCGGCGCGGAGCCGTGGCGCTCCTCGAGGGCGGCCATGATGCGCCGCTCGAGGCGCGGCACGTCGATCCGCCTGCCGCGGAATACGATGTCGCTCTGGCCGTGCGTCTGCACATCCTCGAACCCCAGGTCCCGGAGGAGCGCGACCAGCTCCTTCGTCGAGAACGTCTCGTCGTCTCCCAGGCCGCGGATCAGCGCGATGTAGCTCTGCATCGGCCCGTCGAGGTCGCACGTTGTCGTCGCCGATTGACCGGCCGCGCTCACACGCTCACGTGAGATCCAGCCGCATCACGTGCCGTCGGCTGCCCGCACGCCCCACCTCGCGGAACCCGGCCGCCTCGAAGAACCGGACGAAGCCCATGAACCGGTAGCTCGGCGAGTCGGGATCCACGGGGTGGAACTCGATAACGCGGGAATCGGGCTCTGCGCCGGAATCCGTCCGCTCGCCCCGTCGCGTCACACGACGCCCCTGGCGCGCCATCCCGCGGGATCCTCCACTCGCGGCGCCACACGACGCCTCTCCCGCGCCTTTGCCCGGGCGACCTCAGGGCTCGCCACGCGACTCCACGCCCGGCCGGTTCCGGATCCTCGCCACACCGTACACCACCTCCTCGGCGAGCCGCCGCCCGATCCGGTAAAGGGCGAGGATGGCGACGGCGTAGAGGATCTGGAGACGGACCGACGGCGGCCGCACGCCGAGCCCGATCCAGATGGCCATGGCGGCAGCGCCCGCGAGCGCGCCGATCCGGCCCCAGCGCGCGGCCTGCCGGCGGGCAGACGCGCGACACTCCTCGCACCAGAACATGCGGTCGAGGTCGGCGAACGGGCGGAGCCGCAGACAGCGGCGGCACTGCACTTCGGCCGCATCGGCAGCGGCCCCGAACCTGAACGGCGCGCGATCCTTCAACATCGTCAGACCTGCTCCAAGGGTGCGCCCGCGGGCGGTTGCGCCGCCTCTGCCGCGGGCTCGGGCGTGGGTACGGCCAGCGTCGGCGGCACGGGACACTCCAGCGCCTCGGCGACCGCGCGGAACAGCTCGACCTCCTCCGGCGTGAGGACACGGTCGCCTGCGATGGCATGGCCCGCCGCGACCAGGAAGCGGCGGCGCACGCCGGGCGAGCCGTGCGCGAGCCGCTCCAGCGCGCGGTCCACCGCGTCGAGCCCGGTCTCGGCCGCCGGCAGGATGCTCAGCGGCCCGACGCCGGACGGCAGACTCCTCACCGCGTGATCGAACGACGCACGCGCGTCCGCCTCATCGCGGGCGCCCGCATACGCGAGCGCGGAGAGGACGACGGCGCACTCGTCACGCAGCGCGGCGAGTGAGTGGATCGCTCGGGCGCCCGCGGCCGCACGCGCTCGCGCACCACCCAGTTCACGGGCGAGGGTACGGTAGACGGCAAACTCCAGCGGCTTGATGCTCCCGTCCGCCAGGATCAGCGCGTGCACGGACCGGAGCAGCGCGGCCGCACGCTCCGGCGTGAGCCGGCGCAGCGCGGGCAGCGCCATGTCCAGCAACGGCAGCCGCACGCGCGGGCCGGCGCTCCGCACGAGCGGCACGAGCGATTCCACTCTCGCGGCGACTCCGTCCCCGCCGAAGGCGACCACCGCGTCCCGCTGCGTCCCGGCCAGCTCCGCCCCCGCCCCCGCCGCGACCAGGAGCGCGAACACCACGGCGGGCGCATCTTCCACCGAGTACACGGCCTCTCGCAGCCCGGCGGGCAGAGTGTCCACCAGCCCGCGCGCGAACTCGAGGTTCCTCGAATCCATTGTGCCGACCGACGCCACGAGGACGCCGAGCTCCGCGGGCGACCAGATCGGGGGCGCGGGCCTCCTCGGCTCGGCGAGCGGCCCGGCGGCCTTCCGCTCCCGCGCCCCGCCCACCGCCGCCGCGCCGACGAGCACACTCGCGAAGTCGCCATCGAACGTCGGGTCGATGCGGCGGATGCGCTCCTCGAGCGGCGGGTGCGTGGCGAACAGGCCGGAGAACCGGGACCCGAACCCGCTCGCGAAGTAGAGGTGGCTCAGCTCCTCCGCCCGTGGGTGCTGGATGCGCGACCCCGCACCCAGCGCGCCGATCTTCTTCAGCGCGCCCGCAATGCCGTCGGGATTCCGGGTGAACTGTACGGCCGCCGCATCGGCCAGGAACTCGCGTTGCCGCGAGGCCGCCGCCTTGATCAGCTTGCCGAACAGCACGCCGATGTAGCCGAGGATGATGAGCGCCAGCCCGATCAGCACGGTGTGCGCGCTGCCAGCGCCCTTCTTGCTCCCGCGGCTGCGCGAGCTGCGGGTGCCGCTGCGTACCAGCACGCGCCCGACGAGCGCCAGCACCAGCAACCCGTGCAACAGGCCGATCAGCCGGATGTTCAGCCGCATGTCTCCGTTCAGGATGTGGCTGAACTCGTGGGCGATCACGCCTTGGAGCTCGTCCCGCGTCAGGTGGCGCAGCGCGCCCTGCGTGACGGCGACCGCCGCGTCGTGCAGGCCGTAGCCCGCCGCGAACGCGTTGATCCCGTCCTCCGGCAGCACGAAGACGGCCGGGACAGGCACGCCGGACGCGATCGCCATCTCCTCGACGACGTTCAGGAGCCGCCGCTCGTCGGGGTCGGTCGTCGCCGGGTCGACCAAGCGGCCGCCGAGCATCGCCGCGACGTATGGCCCGCCCTGCCGGAGCTGGAGCGTGCGGTACGTGCTGCCGCCGCCCACCAGCAGCGCCACACTGGCGACCACGGCGAGGAACACCTCCGGGATGAACCGCAGGCCGACGCCTGCCACGAGGACGACCACGAGGTAGACGCAGACGACGATCGCGACGATCGCCGCGGCGAACAGCGCGATCAGCACCCGCGTCCGGCGACGCGCGTCCTCCTGTGCCTGGAAGAAGTCCATGGCCGGCCCCGTGGCGCGCGGGCCGCACCTCCGTCACAGCGGACGCACGGCCCGCGGCGGCTCAGCGGAACGAAACGCGAGGCGCCTCGCGCTGCTCCGCGTCCTCGATCACCAGCAGCGGCGCCTCCTGGAAGTCGAACGCGTTCGCGATAATGCTGGCGGGGAAGACCTCCCGGGCCGTGTTGTACTGTGTGACCGCGTCGTTGTACGCCTGACGCGCGAACGCAATGCGGTTCTCCGTCGAGGTCAGCTCCTCGCTCAACTGCATCATGTTCTGGTTCGCCTTGAGATCCGGGTACGCCTCCGCCAGCGCGAAGAAGCGCGTCAGCGCGCCCGTCAGCGCCTGCTCCGCGCCCGAAAGGTCCCGGATCGCCCCCGCGTCCGCCGGGTTCGCGGCGGCCTTCTGCTCCGCGGAAACCGCCGCGTTGCGAGCCCGGATCACCGCTTCGAGCGTCTCCCGCTCGTGCTGCATGTACGCGCGCGCGGTCTCGACCAGGTTGGGGATGAGGTCGTAGCGCCGTCGGAGCTGCACGTCGATCTGCGCAAACGCGTTCTTGAACCGGTTACGCAGGGAGACGAGCCGGTTGTAGGTGCGCATGACCCACAGACCGATCAGCGCCACGATGACCAGCAGCACGATGAACGTCACGGTAGCCACTCCTGCGCGGGTGGAAGCGCGGTGGACACGCTCGAATGTAAGACGGCGGCGCCGGGAACACCAAACCTCCCCGACCTGCGCCGCCGCGCCCCCTCCCCGGGTAGGCCGCCCGGGCCGGCGGGGCGCCCTACGACGCGCCTACGGGCACGCCGCACCGTACGCCTGCGGGCGCGCCGTGGTTTCCGCGACCTTCACCAGGCGACCGCCGCCCTCACGCCACGAACTCGAGTTGCGCGGCCTTGCGCTCGATCCGCGGCCGCATCAGGCGGCTGACCAGGAGGTTCGCCCCGGCCAGCGCCGCCAGGATCGCGGCCAGGACGAGCGGGCGCTTGTGCACCGGCTCCACGAGCAGGGTCAGGATCGCGGCGAAGCCGCCGCTCAGCGCCATCAGGAGCGCCACACGCCACGCCCCCGCCGACTGCTTGGCCCGCGGCTTGGAGAACGGCAGCTCGGGAGCCATCAGCGTCACGAGCAGCAGCACCAGACTGCTGGTCAGCCCCATCATGCTGACGTAGGCGAAGACGCGCGCAGCGCCGTACCCCATGATGAGCAGGGCCGCCGCGATGAAGACGAGGTAGGGGACCAGGCCGAACGCGAGCAGCAGGTCGCATGTGGCGCGGACGAGCCGCGTCCGGTCGGCCGGCGTCACGAAGTAGATCCAGGACGCGCGATAGGCCTCGCTCTGCGCGAGGTTGCCCTTGAGGAGCACCGGGGAAATGAGAATGGCGATGCTCAGGAACCCGAGATCGGGCTCCCGGCCCGGGCTCGAAGCGCCTTCGCGCAAGCCGAGGACCAGGTAGAGCAGCGTGAGTGGCAGGACGGCGAGCACGCTCATCCGGAACACGAGATCGTTCCGGAAGTGGCCGCGCAGCAGGATCGCGACCGCCCGGACCTCGGGGCTGCGGAACCAGCGGCCGGGCCGCAGCGGCGATGCGGGCGCGGGATCGGCCGCGCCGGCGGCGGTCAGCGCGCCGATCCGTTCGGCGTACTCGAGCGTGAGTCGCCCGCGGAGCCCGCGGGCGAGCGCGACCGCCAGCGCGACGGACGCCACCACGCCCGCCGCCTGCAGCCCACCGGCCGCGCCGGCGGCCAGCTCGATGTAGCTCGCGAACCAGGTGCCCGGGTAGAGCAGCAGCCAGGGCGACCACGGCAGCGAGAAGTTCGCCAGCGCGTTCCTGTCCACGAAGTCCGAGATGAGGATGAACCCGCCGTAGACGAAGAAGCTGATGCCGAACTGGACCCACGAGAGGACGCCGCGCAGCCGCCGCGAGCCGATGGCGCGAACCAGCCACGTGTACCCCGAGACGATGGCCAGCGTCGTGCACAGTGCGCTGGCGTACACCGCGGCCAGCGCGGCGGCGCCGACCGCAGCGCCGTGCTTCATGGCGAACGCGATCACCGGCGGGAGGCCGACCAGCGTCGCCAGCCCGAGCGTGTACACCAGCACGTTGGTCAGCTTCGCCGCGAAGAACGTGCGCGACGACACGGGCCGGAACGCGAGGACGGCGTGGTCCGTGGGCGAGAGGATCACGCCGTTGAGGTCCAGGAGCATCGTCGTCGCCACCAGGAGGACAACGTAGCTGACCACGAGCATCGCCGCCGCGAAGCGGTCGCCCAAGAAGGCGACGGCGACGGCCAGCAGCAGGCCGAGGCCGCCGTAGAAGATCACCTGGCCCACGAAGGCGCCGGCGCCCCTCTTGCTGCCCTGCGCTGTTGCGCCCACGACGCCGCCCGCACGGACATCCAGCTTCAGCGCCGTGAGGGTCAACGCCTTCCACTGGATGTAGTCGACGCCCAGCGCCTCGAACAGACGCCTCATGCCCGTTCCAGCGCGGACAGGAGATCCGCCGCGACCAGGCCGACGTCCCGCACGCCGGTCAGCCGGCTGAACGCCTCCTCCAGCGTCGCGGCCCCCGCGGACCGGCAGATCTCCTCCGCCGTGCCCCCCGCGATCTGGCGGCCCTCGTTGATGATCACGATGCGGGAGCAGACGCGCTCCACCACCTCGAGGATGTGCGAGCAGAAGAGGATGGCACGGCCCTGTTCCGCCAGCCGCTTCAGCAGCTCCTTGGCGACGGCGACCGTGTTCGCGTCCAGCCCGTCGAACGGCTCGTCGAGGAAGAGGACCTCCGGCCGGTGCAGCAACGCGGCGGCGATCACCACCTTCTGGCGCATCCCCTTCGAGTACTCGGCCAGGCGGCGGTGCTGGACCTCGCCCAGGCCGAACAGCTCGAGGAGCTCGCTGCGCCGCGCCGCCGCCGTCTTCGCGTCCAGGTGGTGGAGGCACGCGACGAGGTCCAGGTACTCCGCCGCCGTCAGCGCGTCATAGAGCGCCGGGGTCTCCGGCACGTAGCCGATGCGCCGCTTGACCTCGAGCGGCTGCTCGACGACGTCGAACCCCGCAACCATCGCACGGCCCGACGACGGCCGGATCAGGCCGGTGAGGATCTTGACGGTCGTGGACTTGCCAGCCCCGTTCGGGCCCAGGAAGCCGACGATCTCGCCCGGCTCGACGTGCAGGTCGAGATCGATCAGCGCTCGCTTGTCGCCGTAATTGCGCGAGAGCTTCTCTGTCCGGATCATTGCCGTCACCCCCGTGGCTCACGCGGGGGCGCAGCGTTCACCCCGGGAGAAACGTCTTCACTCGTTGCACGCGCCGAGGGCGATCCCCGCCGAGCGCGCACGGGCCAGGGGATCGCCTCCTGCAGTACCGCCTGTGGGGGCCATCCCCGCGCGAGCCGAGGCGGGCCGGGGCAGGCGGGTCGCTATCCGCCCAGCTCTCGGACCAGGATCTCCTTCGCCTTCTCCGGGTTGGCGCGCCCCCGTGTGCGCCCCATGACCTGGCCCATGAAGAAGCCGAGCAGGCCGGTCTTCCCGGCGCGGTACTCCGCGACCTTCGCGGCGTTCGCCGCGAGCACGTCCCGCACGACGCGCTCGAGCTCTGCCGCGTCGCTGATCTGCGCGAGCCCCTTCTCCTCCACGATGCGCTCCGGATCACCGCCGCGCGCGGCCAGCTCCGCGAGCACCTGCCGCGCGGCGGTGCTGGACACACGCCCCTGCTCCACGAGCCGGACCAGCCCGGCCAGCTCCTTCGCGCCGAACGGCAGCTCCGGGATGGCGCGGCCCGCGCGCTCCCGCGGCAGCTCGTGGATCACCCAGTTGGCCACCGCACGGGCCGACACGCCGCCCTCCGCCACCGCGCTCTCGAACAGCTCCGCAGCCGCGGGGTCGCGGGCAAGGAGCTCCGCCTCTTCCTCGCCCAGGCCGTACCGCTCGGCGAGGCGGCGGACGAGGGCGCTGTCCGCGGAGGCGGCAGCCGCGGGGCCAGGGCGTGGGCGCGGGCTAGGAGCCGCGCGCGTCGCACTTTCGGCGCGCGGCGCCGCCGTCGCCCCCCGGCGCGCAGCACGGGCGTGCGAGGAACCCGCGGTCTCCTCCGCCTTCGCGCCGGCCCCTGCCTGGGCCCCTGCCTTCTTCGCCCACGTATCGCGCAGCGTCACCACCCGGTTGAACACGAGCGCGCCGGGTGCTGAATCCACCGGGTCCGTGAAGAAGTAGCCCAGCCGCTCGAACTGGAAGTGTGTGCCGGGCGCCGCGTCCCGAACCGACGGCTCGATGCGCGCATCCTTCACCACGACCAGCGACTGCGGGTTCAGGAACTCCGTGAAGTCCCCATCCTCGCCGGCCGCGGCCTCCGGGTCCGGAACGGTGAACAGCCGGTCGTAGAGCCGCACCTCGCACGGGACCGCATGCGCGGCCGAGACCCAGTGGATCGTGCCCTTCACCACACGGCCGTCCGGCGTGGCGCCGCCGCGCGTCGCGGGATCGTAGCTGCACCGCAGCTCCACCACCTCGCCGCGCTCGTCCTTCACCACTTCGTCGCAACGGATGATGTAGCCGTAGCGCAGCCGCACCTCGCGGCCCGGCGCGAGCCGGTGCCAGCCCGGCGGCGGGTCCTCGGCGAAGTCGCTGCGCTCGATCAGCAGCTCGCCGGAGAACGGCAGCGGACGCGAGCCCTCCTTCGGCACGTCGTGCGGCCAGTACGGCGCGTCCAGCATCTCGACCTGGCCCGCCGGCCAGTTCGTGATCACCACGCGCAACGGATCGAGCACGCACAGCACCCGCGGCGCCCGTGTGTTCAGGTCCGCCCGGATCGCGTACTCGAGCTTGCCGATGTCCACCCGGCTGTCCGCCTTCGTGACACCGATCATCTCGCAGAAGGCGCGGATCGCCTCGGGCGTGACGCCGCGCCGCCGCAGACCCGCGATCGTCGGCAGGCGTGGGTCGTCCCAGCCGTTCACGTAGCCGCCCTCGACGAGCTGGAGCAGCTTGCGCTTGCTCATCACCGTGTAATCGAGGTTCAGCCGCGCGAACTCGTACTGCCTCGGCCGCGTGCCGAGGTCCGCGTTCTCGACGACCCAGTCGTACAGCGCGCGGTTCGTCTCGAACTCGAGCGTGCAGATCGAGTGCGTGACGCCCTCGATCGCGTCCTCGAGCGGGTGCGCGAAGTCGTACATCGGGTAGATGCACCACTTGTCGCCCGTGCGGTAATGCGGCGCGTGACGGATGCGATACAGGACCGGGTCACGCAGAAGCATGTTGGGCGACGCCATGTCGATCTTCGCGCGCAGCACGTGCGAGCCGTCCGGGAACTCGCCCGCACGCATCCGGCGGAACAGGTCCAGGTTCTCCTCGACGCTGCGGTCGCGGTACGGACTCGGGCGGCCCGGCTCCGTGATCGTGCCGCGCTGCTCGCGGATCTCTTCCTCGGTCTGGCTGTCCACGTAGGCCTTGCCCTTGCGGATCAGCGCCTCCGCGATCTCGTAGAACTTCTCGAAGTAGTCCGACGCGAAGTAGAGGTGCTCGCCCCAGTCCCAGCCGAGCCACTTCACGTCCCGGATGATCGCCTCGACGTACTCGGCGTTCTCCGTCTCCGGGTTCGTGTCATCGAAGCGGAGGTGGCACACGCCGCCGAACTCCTGTGCGATGCCGAAGTTCAGCGTGATGGACTTGGCGTGCCCGATGTGCAGGTAACCGTTCGGCTCGGGCGGGAAGCGTGTGACGACCCGCCCGCCGTGCGTGCCCTTCCGCACGTCCTCGGCGACGATGGCGCGGATGAAGTCCTGACCTGCGGCCCGCCCTGCCGGGGCGGTTGTCGTGCTATCGCTCATGGATTCCCGGATTCGTGCCCCTGATCACCCGTCGCAATCCTTCTAATATAGCACGTTTCAGTGCGTTGCGGGGGCGTCGCCCGATCCCGCTGTTCTCCCATCCCGGCCCGCCGCACGCCTCGGGGCCGTGGACGACGTCTCTCGGCCCGCACCGACGGCCGGGGCGTGCTGCGCCGCCTGCTCGGCCTCATCCGCCTCGCTCCGCCGCCCCCGCCCCGGCGGAGCTGGCGGGTGGAGCGGGCCCTGGATCCAGAGGAACCGATCCACGAACGGGAGCTGTGGGAGGAGGCTCGGGGAGGTCCAACCATTGCTGGCGCGAGCCCAACACGGCTCCGCTGCGCTGGTGGTTGGACGCTGAACCCGACGCCCCGGTCACAAACCCGCCATACACGCGGCAAACAGATCGAGCTGCGACTCGGGCGCGCGAACGAGCACCCCATTCGCGTGCTCCATGCCCGGAGCCGCCGATCCCCCTGCCTTCGGGCGGTCCACCCCCGGACACGCCTGCACTGCGGGACGCGGCCCTGGTTCCGGCTCCGGCTCCGGCAGCGGCGTCCCGTCGGGCAAGAACCGCTCCGGCGGCGGCACGCGCGTGACGGGGTCGGTGCGACGGCGGCGGCGCGCGATGCGGACGTCGCTGCACGCCCGCGGCTCGCAGCCCACCCGGCGGGCGATCCGGCGCCAGCGCGGCCCGTGGCCGCGTTCGCCGTACAGCAGGTACGCCTCGGCGTGGGCCATCTCGTGGAGCATCGTTTCGAGGCGGTGCTCGTCGTTCGCGCGCAGCATGAGGTCCACGTTGAGCGCGATCTCGAGCACCGCGCGCTCGGGTCCGGCGTCGTCGTACCGGATCTGGCCGAGCCGGCGCCGCATGCGGTTGCTGAGCCGGATCCGGATGTCCGGCGGGAGCCGGCCGCCGAAGCACGCCTGGTTGAGCCGCGCGTAGAGGTCCCGCAGGTAAGCCTGCTGCTCGGGCGTGCCGCAGCAGGGCGCGAGCCGCGGCCCCACCCGGCGGCCGCCGTTGGCCGCGTGACGGGCGCGGGCGTTCTCCAGCGCCTCCACGAGCGGCGGCCAGTTCCGGATCGCATTCACCGCGCGGTCGTACGCCTTGGTGCGCCGGGCGCCCGTCTTCGCGACCACGGCGAACGCGTCCAGCAGCTCCGGCGGTGCCGCGGCGAACGCCGCGTTCAGGTTCAACACCCGCCCGTAACGGGTGAGCGAGAAGATGGTGCTGCGCGTGTCACGGAAGACGACACGGCGCACGCGGTCCGCCCCGCGTGCGTGGAGCTCCACCAGGAAGTCGTGCGGCGTGAGCAGCATCATATCGGGAATGATAGGGCCAGGGTGCGGGTGCGGGCGAGGGCGGGGCAAAGGGCGCCGGTCGGCCCGAGCAGGCGTCTCGGTGGCGCCGGGCGGAGCGCGCCGGGAACCGGACGCCGGGAGGCTCCGGTCCGTCCCGAACCGGACGCCGAGAGGCCCGGGTGCGCCCTCGAGGCGGCGAGCGGGCAGCCGCAGCGGCTCGACGGGTGCCCCCTGGCCCCGGGCCGCGCAGCCGCTCATTATTGCGCCGAGCCCCAACCTTTTCCCCCAAGCGGACAGGAGGCCGGAGATGAGTGGCAACCGAATGGTTCGGCGCCTCGACCGGACGGTCGTCCCGATACTCCTCGCCGCCACGCTGGCGGCTGCGTGCGAACGCGGCGGCCAGCCGGCGGAGGAGCCGGCGACGGAGAGCGCGGCGGAGACAATGCCGACGCCCTCCTCCATCACCGTCGCGGAGGTCGGCCTCCAGACACCGGAGTCCGTGCTCCACGACCCCGTGGCGGACGTCTACATCGTCTCCAACATCAACGGCAACCCGACCGACAAGGACAACAACGGGTTCCTCAGCCGCATCACGCCGGACGGCGAGGTCGCGGAGCTGAAGTGGGTGGAGGGCGGCCGGGACGGCGTCACCCTGCACGCGCCCAAGGGCATGGCGATCAAGGGGGACACGCTGTTCGTGGCGGACATCGACACGGTCCGCATGTTCCACCGCGAGACGGGCGCGGTCCTGGGCGCCCGTGGCGTGCCCAACGCCACGTTCCTGAACGACGTGACCGTCGGGCCGGACGGCACCGTCTACGTCACCGACACGGGCGTGCGCCCCGGTCCCGCGGGCTTCGAACCGGCCGGCACGGCCGCGGTCTACCGCTTCGGCCCCGACGGCCAGCCGGAGGTGGTCGCGCAGGGCGATGTGCTCTCCGGCCCCAACGGCATCGTGGCGGACGAGCAGGGTCTGATCGTGGTGCCGTTCGGCGGCAACTGGCCGGTGCGCATCGACGCGAGCGGCAACATCACGCTCATGGACAGCCTGCCCGCGGGCGCGCTGGACGGCGTGGTCCTCCTCGATGACGGCTCGCTGCTGGTCTCGAGCTGGGACGGCCGGGCCGTCTACCACGTGATGCCCGGCCACACCGTGGTCGCGGTCGACGACGTCGAGTCCCCCGCCGACATCGGCTTCGACCGTCAACGGAACCGCGTGCTCATTCCCATCTTCAACGGCAACCGGCTGGAGATCCGGTCGGGGATGTGACGCGAGCCGCCCACGGGAAGACACGTCCTCGTACTCGTGCACGGCGCGCGGGTGCGAGGACGTGGTCAGCACGAGCTCACGAACGCGCGGACGTGAGCGACAGCGCCCACGTCCGCGCGTTCGTTCAGGCACTCGAGGAAGCTGCCATCACGCCGCCCGCCGCAGCCCGCCCGCGCGCATCCCCTCGATGATCCACCGCGCGGCAGCGCGGCCGCTCGCCATGGCGCCGTGCACAGTGCCGATCTCCGACGGTTCCGCCAGCGCCTCCCCCGCGAAGAACAGCGTGTCGGCGACCGGCCGTGCGAGCGTCGCCCGCGCATCCTCGCCGCCGACCGGCACGTAGGTGTAAGCCCCGCGCGCGAACGGGTCGGCCGACCAGTCGTGGTGGTGCCAGGCCTCCAGCCGGGACTCGACCACGCGCCGGTCCACGCCCAGCGTGTTCGCCAGCGAGACGACGGCGCGCTCGACCCGCTCGTCCAGCGAAACCGCCTCCAGCCGCTGCGCCGGCGGCCCGCCGGCCCACGCCACCAGCACGGGCGCGCGCACCGGCAGCATGGTCCACCAGGTCGGCAGCGCCTGGTCCGTGACGATGAACTTGATGCGCCGATACGGCCCGCCGTCTTCCGCCACTGCCTCACCCGCAGCTCGCTCCCAGAACGCCTCGCGGAAGCGCAGCACGATCTTGACGACGCTGCCCATCTCGAGCCGGCGGGCGGCATCGAGCACTGCGCCAGGCGCGGGGTCGAAGCGGATGCCCCCGGGGGCGTCCGGCCCGGCGTTCAGCACACCGAGCGGCACGGTGACCAACACGCGGCGTGCGCGCAGCGGCTCGAGCTCCGCGCCGGCCGCAGTGCGCGCCTCGACGATCACGTCATGCGGCCGCCAGCGGATCGCCGTGACGACCGTGTTGAGCCGCAGCGCGTCCCGGGCGACGACGTCCCGCGCCAACCACTCGGCGACGCGGGCGTAGCCGCTCAACACGTGGAAGCTCGGCTCGGCCGGCGCGCCGTGCGCCACGTCCTCGACCTCGGCCAGCGCGCGCAGGCTGATCCGGTCCACCGGCGCCGCGTGGAACCCCTCGACGTACGCGGCCGCCAGCTCCCGCGACTCCGCCCACTGCTCGCCGCTGCAGCAGGCCGCGAGGTGGTCCGCGAACGAGCGGCCCGGCGGCACCCGCGGGCCGATGCGCCGGATCACCTCCATGAGCCGCGCCCGGAAGTGCGGCATCGGCCACAGCACGCCGTCGCGCGAGCGCCAGAACCGGTCGCTCGCCTCGCACACCAGCAGCCGTGCCGCCCGCACCGCGTCCCACACCTCCGGGGAGGTGCCGTGGATGAACTCGGCGCCCAGCTCGATCGGCACGGGCGAGAGCGGGTCCCGGTACGTGTGCACCCGCCCGCCCACGCGCCCGCGTGCCTCGAGCACCCGCACCTCCAGCCCCGCCTCCAGGAGCGTCTGCGCCGCGGCCAGCCCCGCGACGCCCGCCCCAACGACCACCACGTCCATGCCGAGCCAGTGACGCAATTGCAGCGCCGCTGGCGCGGGCCGGCGGTGTCCCGGCCCCGGGTCGCACGCGGCGCCGCGCTGACCTCCTCTCGCGAGTCGCGCAGCCGCGCACACTGCGCGCCGGCCGTCCCGCCTCGCCGCCGGACGCACCCCCAGTCGGCCGAGCGACCCCGCACGATGTCGTAGACGACGACCACCGGCACGTCGTCCACGTGCGTCACGACCGCCATGAGGTCGCCCCGCACCGACGGCGGGATGAACGCGGGCACCACGGGGCTCGCGACCTGGCCGAGCAGGCGCCCGGCGTCGTCGAACACATCCCACGCCGCCGGCTCGCCCGCCGCCTGCGTGCGCCGGACCCAGATGTGGGACCGGTCGTCGACGAAGAGCATGCCGTGCGCCGGCTTCGTCGAGGGGACGCGCGGTTCGCGGTCCGGCGTCGCGCCCGCCGCTCGCGCGGCCATCTCCCGGAAGTCGCCGATTGCCGAGTCGCGCTCCGCTGCGGTGACCGGGACAGGCGCGCGGTCCACCTCGATGGCCAGCACGGTGTCCCCGCGGAAGTCGATCCGGTGCAGCCGGTACGCGTGTCCGACGCCGACCACGATGCCGCCGTCCGGATGCGCCGCCCACCAGGGCGCCGGCGCGAACGGCGTTCGATCGGTCGAAGCGGCCGGGCCACGGAACCATCGCGAACCCCGCGAGCCGCCTCGCCTCCTTCACGAGCGCGCCGGTGTTCGGGTCGAAGCCGCTGTAGCGCCCGTTCCCCCAGTCCATGACCCAGAGCGGGCCGTGCGCATCGAACGCCATCCCGGTGGGGTTCTCGAGTTCGCCGGGGCCACGGCCTCTCCGGCCGAGCGTTCGCAGGTGCGCCCCGTCGCTGCCGAACACGCGGACCTCTGAGGCCTGCGCGTCTCGCACGTGGAGCGCGCCGTCGGGCCCGAGCTCCACGTCACCGATCTCGCCGAAGACGTCGGCGCCCTCGCCCTCCGTCGCCCCGAGCCGGAACTGCTCGCGCAGCGCCCACGCCTCACCCGGCCGCCACAGCGGCGCGTCCGGGTTGCGGACGATGATCCGGCCGGATGCGGGCGTGTCCATTGTGCCCGCCCATTCGCCGGCATCGGCGGGGGGCGGCGAGGCCTGGCAGGCGAGGAGCGCGGCGGCTGCGAGAGGCGTGGATGAGCACAGTGAGTCGGTCCACGATGCGTCGCTCCGTTCGGTCCGTTCGCGTGCGCGCCGGTGCCCAACGACAGCGATGACGCCGGGCAGGAGATCCGGTGCGGAGCACGACCGCCGAGGCGCGAACCACGGCGCCAGCCCGCACTCCGCACAAGGATGAGAGCGAGCGGCGGCGGATGGCGTTGCATCGGAGACCCACCGGCGCCGCCGTCACGGGTCGCCCGGTCTCAACGTGCGGGCGAGGAGTTCGGGCAGCGCGTGGAGGTGGTCGATGTGATCCGGCGCCGAGTTGCCCGCGAAGGAGAGCAGCTCGAACCCGCCCGCCCGCACTTCGCCCAACTGCTGCATGCCGCGAGGGCCCCAGCGCAGGACTGGCGTGCGGCGCAGGCCCAACGCGCCGAGGAGCCAGTCGGCCGTCTCCGTCGTGCTCGCGAACGTGCCCGGGAAGATCTCCGAATGCGTGACGACGAGCCGCTTCTCCCCGCGCATCGCCGCGCGCGCGAACTCCGCGAACGGGACCAGGTTCGTCGTGTCGAGCACGCCGCCCTCGGCGATGACCGTGCGCTCCGGGATGTAGGAGGTGTGCATGCCGTCGAGGAGCAGGATCGCCCGGACCGTCTCGAAGTGCCGCGGCGCGCGCAGGATCGCGCGTACCGCGCCATGCCCCGCGGAGAAGGCCGTCAGGATCACGGTGCCGGACCGCGCCGGCGCGCCGATCACCGCCGACACCTCGCGCTCGATGCGGGCGAGGAGCGAGTCGAACGCCGCCGGGTCGCTGAAGGCCCGGTCGTAGACCGCCGAGCCGGCGCCCAGGTGCACCGCCGCGGACACCATCCCCGCATCCAGATCCGCGACGGCCTGGTGGACCAGCCAGGAGGGTCCGTGAAAGTGGACGACGAGGTCGAACGGCGTCGTCCTCGGGACGTTCGGCGGCACCAGCAGCTCCACCGGCTTGCCGTCGGGGCCCGCGAAGGTGCGCACGGCGCCCTCGAGCGGGCGCTGCGTCAGCCGCTCGTGCGCGCGCGTGTTCTCGACCATGGGCGAGGGGTTCTGCGGCATCGGCTGTTGCGCCGCAGCTGGAGACGCCGCGGCTGCGAACAGGGCGCCGAACGCCGCAACCGTGAGGCGCACGGCGCATGGAGAACGCAAGGGTCTGTCGGGCTTCAATTCGATCGGACCTCCGTTCGCGAGCGATGCCGTGGGCGACGCCGGCTGGCGCGTCGTCCACGCGTCACGACGCCGGTGAGATCGCCGCGGGCTGCCGGCGGGACCAAGGTCGGGCCCACGGGAACGGTGACCTCCCCGAGCAGGCGCCCGACATCGCCGGTCACGTCCCAGGCCGACGGGCTCGTCCCGCGCCTGCGTGCGTCTGATCCAGTACGTGGCGCCGATCACGCTCCAAGATGGCGTCGGCCGGTGATTCGGTCGAGGTGTGGCGGCGACGAGCAGCGGCGCTGCGCGGCTCACGGCCGGGCGTCGCGCCGCTGCCGAACACTCGACATCGAATCCGGATCCGGGATCGTAGGATGGACGAAGGGCGCGGATCCCGGCGCTCCCGCCGTTCTCCGCGCCCCTCGCGTCTCCGTGTGATCTTTCAGTGCGAGCGCCGCTCTGCCGCGAACGCGGGCCACTCGCCCCGAGCCCGGCCGACCCGCCGCGTCCCCTCCCTACTTCACGAACAGCATCTCCCGGTACCGCGGCAGCGGCCACAGGTCGTCCGGCAGCACGCGCTCCAGCTTGTCCACCACCGCCCGCACCGCGTTCATCGCCGGGATGATGTTGTCCCGCATGTGCTGCGCCTTGGAGTACACGTCGTCGCCGCCGAGCTCGGCGTTCTGACGGACCAGCTCGTCGAGCACCTCGCGAAGGTCGTCGACCAGCTCGCTCACTTCATGGAGCGTCGCGGCAACGCCCCTGGCATCGATCCCCAGCTCGCGCGCGCGAGTGGCCGCGGCCAGCAGGTCGTTCATGTAGTGCACCGCCGCCGGCAGGATCATCGTGCGGGCGATGTCCGCGGCCGTCTCGCCCTCGATGTTGATCGTCTTGAAGTACTGGTCGACGGCGATCTCCTCCCGCGACTTGAGCTCGCGGCGCGTCAGCACGCCGTACTTCTCGAACAGCGCGGCGTTCTTCTCGTCCGTCAGCCGGCAGATCGCATCCAGCGCGTTGCTCAGGTTCAGCAGGCCACGCCGCTCGGCCTCGGCCCGCCACTCCGGCGAGTAGTTGTCGCCGTTGAAGATGATGCGCTTGAACTTCGGGATCTCGCGGGCCAGCACCGCGCTCAGCGCCACGTCGAGGGACTTGCCGCCCTCCATCTCCTGCTCGAGCATCGTCGCCAGCTCGTCGATCGACTCGGCGACGATCGTGTTGAGCACCGTCGCCGGGAACGAGATGGACTGCGACGCGCCGAGCGCCCGGAACTCGAACTTGTTGCCCGTGAACGCGAACGGCGACGTCCGGTTGCGGTCGCCCGAGTGCAGCGGGATGTGCGGCAGCACGGGCACGCCGAGGCCGAGCAGCCCGCCCCTCCGCGAGGACTTGCCCCTCGTCCCGTTCCCCAGCCGCTCGAAGATCTCGGTCAGCTCATCACCCAGGAACACCGAGATGATCGCCGGCGGCGCCTCGTTCGCGCCGAGCCGGTGGTCGTTGCCCGCGTAGGCGACGCTCGCGCGCACCAGGTCCTGGTGCCGCTCCACCGCGCGCAGCACCGCCGAGCAGAAGAACAGGAACTGCAGGTTCTCGTCCGGATCGTTGCCGGGGTCCAGCAGGTTGTGCGTCGCCGTGCCGAACGACCAGTTTAGGTGCTTGCCGCTGCCGTTCACGCCCTGGAACGGCTTCTCGTGCAGCAGCGCCACCAGCCCGTACTTCCGCGCGATCCGCTGCATCAGCAGCATCGTGAGCTGCTGGTGGTCCGCCGCCAGGTTCGCGTTCTCGTAGATCGGCGCCATCTCGTACTGACCCGGCGCCACCTCGTTGTGCCGCGTCTTCACCGGCACGCCCAGACGGTAGAGCTCGCGCTCCAGCTCCATCATGAAGGCGAGCACGCGGTCCGGGATCGCGCCGAAGTAGTGGTCCTCCAGCTCCTGGCCCCGCGGCGGCTTCGCGCCGAACAGCGTGCGGCCGGTCGTCACCAGGTCCGGACGCCGGTAGTAGAACTCCTGGTCCACCAGGAAGAACTCCTGCTCCGGCCCCAGCGTCGCCCGCACCGGACCGGCGTCCACGCCGAACAGCTTCAGCGCGCGCCGCGCCTGCACGTCCAGCGCGTGCATCGACCGCAGGAGCGGGATCTTCTGGTCCAGCGCATCCCCGGTCCACGAGGTGAACGCCGTCGGGATCGCCAGGTAGGACCCGCCCGCCGTCTCCATGATGAACGCCGGCGACGTCGGGTCCCACGCCGTGTAGCCCCGCGCCTCGAACGTCGCCCGCAGCCCGCCCGACGGGAACGACGATGCGTCCGGCTCACCCCGGATCAGGTCCTTGCCGCTGAACTCCGCGACCGCGCCGCCGCCCGCGTTCGGCGTGATGAACGAGTCGTGCTTCTCCGCCGTCAGCCCCGTCAGCGGCTGGAACCAGTGGGTGAAATGCGTCGCCCCCTTCTCCGTCGCCCACTCCTTCATGGCGATCGCGACCGCGTCCGCCACCCGCGGGTCCAGCTCGCGGCCGTTCTCGATCGTCTCCACCAGCGCCTCGTAGATCGGCTTCGGCAGGCGCGACTTCATCTCCGCGAGACTGAACGTGTTCTCGCCGAAGATCTTCTCGATGTCGAACGGCCGGGGCGCCCGCTTGGGCTGGAGCGCCTGCTGGAGGGTGCCGTTGAGGGGGGTCTGCGTCCAGGACTTGGCTGCCGCCAACGTGTCGAACCGCGAAGTACGCGTGGGCATGGGTTCCTTGATCGGGGCTGAGGTGGACCTGCGCCGGGCGAGCGCGCCCGGCTCTCCCGTCGCGCCGACGCGACCCCCGCGCCGCGCGACACGCAACAGTAACACCGGGAAATCCAGGTGTCAACGTCTGCTGTGACACATGGCACGATTTCGGGGTCAGAACCGCGGCCGCGACCGCTGTTCCGTGCAAACTGTCACAGCGATCGTGATCACTCGGCACCTTTTCCAGTTACACTTTGCACCCGCCATCCGGCCCGCCGAACGCCCCAGAGGCCGCCCGGCGGCCGGGCCGGCGGCGCCGGCCGCTCGGCGACGGACGGGGCCGGCGGCGTCGGGGGGACTGTCGCCAGGCGCGGGCCGACCCGCCCCGCTGGCGGGCGCCCGATCGTGGCGGGCGGCCCGCGGGGGCGCGCCGGCGGCCGCCCCGGGAGGGAGATTGCACGCCGGCGCCGGGGCGCGTTATGCTGCCCCGTTCACCACGGACAGCGGCAGCTCGTCACAGCCGGAGGGGCGACGTGGATCGACGCGCGTTCGTGAAGCAGGCCGCGCTGGGCGCGGCGGGAGCCGGGGCGCTGGGCGCCCTCGGCGCGTGCGGCAACGCGGGGACCGCGGGCGGCGGGGCGGAGGCCGGCCAGGTCACGGTGGACGGCCCGGAGATCACGTGGCGGGTCGCATCCAGCTTCCCCCGCTCGCTGGACATCATCTTCGGCGCGGCGGAAGCGCTGGCGCAGCGGGTGCGGGACCTGACCGGAGGCCGGTTCAACCTCCGCATCTATCCGGCGGGCGAGCTGGTGCCGGGGCTCCAGGTCATGGACGCGGTCCAGAACGGCACCGTGCAGGCCGGCCATACGGCGGGCTACTACTACACGGGCAAGCACCCGGCGCTGGCGCTGGACACGGGCGTGCCGTTCGGCCTCACGGCGCGGCAGCAGAACGCGTGGCTGTACGAAGCGGGCGGCCTCGACCTGGTGCGTAGCGTGTACGCCGACTTCGGCATCATCAACTTCCCGTGCGGCAACACCGGCGTGCAGATGGGCGGCTGGTTCCGCCGGCCGCTCGGCTCGCTGAGCGACCTGCGCGGGCTGCGCATGCGCATCCCCGGCATCGGCGGCGAGGTGATGAGTCGCCTGGGTGTGTCGGTCCAGCTCCTGGCGGGCGGCGAGATCTACCTCGCCCTCGAGCGCGGCGCGATCGACGCGACCGAGTGGGTCGGCGCGTACGACGACGAGAAGCTCGGCTTCCACCGGATCGCGCGGTACTACTACTACCCCGGCTGGCAGGAGCCCGGCGTCACCCTGTCGCTGCTCGTCAACCGCCGGGCGTGGGACGAGCTGCCCGACCTGTACAAGCGAGTGCTGGAGACCGCCTGCCGCGCCACGAACGAGGACATGCTGATCCGCTACGACGCCGCGAACCCGTCCGCGCTCCAGCGCCTGATCAACGAGCACGGCGTGCAGGTCCTCCCCTTCCCGCAGGACATCCTGCGCGCCGCGTGGCGCGAGTCCAATGCGTACCTCGAGGAGGTGGCGGCCTCCAACGCCGAGTTCGCCCGCGTCTACACCCCATGGAAGCGGTTCCGGGCTGAGGCGTTCCGTTACTTCGCGGGCAACGAGCAGAGCTACATGACCTTCGCGTTCGCGGAGGGCCTGAGCTGAAGCCGACGGCGTCGCGCAGCCACGGCCCCGGGCGTTCCCTTCCGGGCGCGCGCCGGGGCCGCGTTCATCGGACTCACCGCAACGCGATCATCGCGATCACGACGGCCGCCTGGATGATGATGAACGGGATGACGCCGCGGTAGATCGCGGCGGTCGGGATGTGCCCCGGCGTCACGCCGCGCAGGTAGAAGAGCGAGAAGCCGAACGGCGGCGTGAGGAACGACGTCTGGAGGTTCATCCCGAGCAGCACGCCGAGCCAGACCAGGTCGATGCCGAGCAGCGCGGCGGGCGCCGCGATGAGCGGCACGACGATGAACGCGATCTCGAAGAAGTCCAGGAAGCAGCCGAGCGCGAAGACGATCAGGTTCACCACGACCAGGAACCCGATCGCGCCGCCCGGCAGGTTGGTCAGCACCCCCTCGATCCACAGGTCGCCCCCCAGCCCGCGGAACACGAGCGCGAACGCCGTCGAGCCGATCAGCAGGAACACGACCATGATGGTCAGCCGCGCCGTCTCGTTGGTGGCGGCGACGAGCCCGGCCCGGTCCACCGAGCGGTGCATCGCGGCGAGGACCGTGGCGCCCACCGCGCCCAACGCGCCCGCCTCTGTCGGCGTCGCGACGCCGGCGAAGATGCTGCCCAGCACCACGAGGATCAGCACCAGCGCCGGGAGCATCGAGCCCGCGACGCGGCGGGCGAGCGCGCCGGCGCCCAGTGCCCGCGCCTCGGGGGGCAGCGCCGGCACCGCCCGTGGCCGCGCCACCGCCACGGCGAGGATGTACAGCGCGTACAGCCCCGTGAGCACGAGACCCGGCACGAGCGCACGCCGGAACAGCGCGCCGACCGAGACGCCGAGCTGGTCGCCCAGCACGATCAGCACCACGCTGGGCGGAATGATCTGCCCCAGCGTGCCCGCGGCGGCGATCACGCCCAGCGACAGCTCGCGCTGGTAGCCGTAGCGCAGCATCACGGGCAACGAGATCAGGCCCATCGCGGTGACGGACGCACCCACCACCCCCGTCGCCGCGGCCAGCAGCGCGCCCACGAGCACCACGCCAAATCCCAGCCCGCCGCGGTAACGGCCGAACAGGATCCCGATCGTCTCCAGCAGCCGCTCCGCCAGCCGCGACTTCTCCAGGATCGCGCCCATGAAGATGAAGAACGGCACGGCCAGCAGCGTGTAGTTCGACATGGTGCCGAAGATCCGGTCCGGCAGCGCGCGGAGCAGCACCCAGTCGAACTGGCCGGCGAGCGAGCCCAGCAGGGCGAAGATCAGCGCCGTGCCCGCCAGCGCGAACGCGACCGGGAAGCCGCTGAAGATCAGCACCAGCACGGCCACGAACATGGCCGGCCCCCACACCCCCTCCATCACACCCCCTCCGTCCGGTCGCGCCGCGCGGACTCCGCATCCGTCGGCGTCATGCCCTCCCCCCCGCCTGGTCCGCCCGGAGCAGCGCGATCTTCTCGATCACGATGGCCACGCCCTGGAGCAGCAGCAGGATGAAGCACACCAGGATCACCGTCTTGATCGGGTACCGCGCCAGCCCGCCCGGATCCGACGATGCCTCCCGGATCGCCCACGAGTTCCGCACCGCCGGCCACGATACGACCAGCGCCACGATGGAGAACGGGATGACGAACAGCGCGGTGCCGAAGAGGTCGACCCACGCCCGCAGCCGCGGGCTCAGGCGGGCGTAGAACACATCCACACGCACGTGCACGTCGTGCTTCAGCCCGTACGCGGCGCCCAGTAGGAAGACCAGACTGAACATGTACCACTGGAGGTCGTACAGCGCGTTCGGCGCGAGCTGTACATCCGTCCACCGGTTCGCGTACCGCGCCAGCGCGTTGTACGCGCCCACCGCGATCATTGCGAGGACCAACCAGCGGATCGCGGCGTAGATCCAGTCGTTCAGCCGATCGATGCCTCGGGCCAGCCGCAGCCAGTGGCGCATCGTCCCCTCGCGGTCTCCGGGATCAGTCTCGGTTGGGGAGGCGGACCGCTTCGCGCCCTATGTTACTCGACCCCGGCCCGCCGCGCACGGGCGGCGGGCGCGGTCGCACCGCGAGCAGCAGCGTCTACGGCGACCCGCAGGCGCCGCCATCCGTTTCGACCCCGGTCTGGCCCGCGGACGGAGCAGGCCGCGCAGGGCGCGCCGCCCCTTCCAGCCCCGCGCGCCGCGCGTTAGCTTGCCCGCCCGCCGCGGCATGCAGCCGCGACAGCCCAGCGCAAACGCCGGGATCCGGGGGCAGCAGGCCCGTGTCTGTCATTGCAGCACTCATGGCCACGCAGATGGCCGTGGCCTCGCCGGTGGTCGTCGAGGGTCGCGGCCGCCCGGAGGTCGTGGTCTCGCGCATCGAGGCGGCCATCGTGGTCGACGGCGCGCTGGACGAGCCCGCCTGGGCCCAGGCCGTGCGCCTCGCCGGCTTCTCGCAGCTCGAGCCGGTGGACGGCCGCCCGGCCGTCGAGCGGACCGAGGTGCTCGCCTGGTACTCGCCAGACGCCATCCACTTCGGCATCCTCGCCTACGACCGCGAGCCGGGCAGCATCCGCGCGACGAACGCCGACCGCGACGCGATCAGCGGCGAGGACCACGTCGTCATCTACCTGGACACGTTCAACGACCGCCGCCGCGCCTACGTCTTCGCCGTCAACCCCCTGGCCGTGCAGCAGGACGGCGTGCGGACGGGAGGCGCGGGCAGCGCGGATCGGATGTTCGGCGGCGGCACGGACCCGAGCCCGGACTTCCTGTTCGAGTCGAAAGGCCGCATCACGCCGGAGGGCTACGTCGTCGAGGTCCGCATCCCGTTCAAGAGTCTCCGCTCCTCCAACGCGGCCGAGCAGACCTGGGGCCTCAGCATCGAGCGGATCACCCGCGAGCGGGACGGCTCCGAGTTCGCGCGCACGCTGATCCCACGACTCGAGGTCGAGATCCAGCCGACGCGCGCGTTCTTCTTCCGCGCCGTTGCCGAGCAGCGCGCGGAACGGCGGGCCGCGCTCGCGGACGCGCGCACCGGGGCGCCGCTGAACGTGGACGGCGAGCCCGTGGGCCGCGCCGAGCTCGACGCGCTGCGCGTGGACCTGCTCGCGTCGTACGAGCCGGCGCCCGGCACCGCCGTGTACGTCGGCTACGGCGGCTCGCTGGAGCGCAGTCCGCTGCTCGGGCCGGCGGTACTACAGCGCACGAGCGACGGCTTCTTCATGAAGCTGGCGTACCGGTTCCGGCGGTGAGCCGCGCGCGGGCCCTCCCCCACGAACCGGCGACCGTGTGAACCCCAAGCCCCGAACCGCCATGCCGACACGCTGCGACTGGGCGGAAGGCAACGACCAGCTCCGTCACTACCACGACACCGAGTGGGGCGTCCCGCTATGGGATGACCGCGGGCTGTTCGAATACATGGTGCTGGACGCGTTCCAGGCCGGCCTGAGCTGGGCGATCATCCTGAAGAAGCGGGAAGGGTTCCGCGCCGCGTTCCACGACTTCGACCCCGAGGCCATCGCGCGCTACGGCCCGCGCGACGTGCAGCGGCTGCTGAAGGACGACGGCATCGTGCGGAACCGCCTGAAGATCGAGGCGACGATCGCCAACGCGCGGGCGTACCTCGACCTCCAGCGCGAGTTCGGCACGGCCGCGGAGTTCCTGTGGAGCTTCGTCGGCGGCGAGCCGAAGGTGAACGCGTGGACGGCGGCGAAGCAGGTCCCTGCGACGTCGCCCGAGTCGGACGCCATGAGCAAGGCGCTGCGGCAGCGCGGGTTCCGCTTCGTCGGCAGCACGATCTGCTACGCGTTCATGCAGGCGGCCGGCATGGTCAACGACCACCTCACGGGCTGCTTCAGGTACGACCAGGTCGCGCGCCTGCGGCGCTGAGGCAGGTTGCCGCGGCTGCGTGCCCCGGGGCTTGCGCGCGCCGGGCGAACCCGGCATATGCCGGTGGACGCAGCCCGACCGACTGACGAACGGAGCCGAGCACCATGCCTTCCTACAAGTACCTCATCATCGGCGGCGGGATGACCGCGGACGCGGCGGCCGCCGGGATCCGCGAGGTGGACGCCGACGGCACCATCGGCATCATCTCCGCCGAGTCGGACGCGCCCTACGACCGGCCGCCGCTCTCCAAGGCGCTGTGGAAGGGCGAGCCGCTCGAGAGCGTATGGCGCCGCACGGATGAGCGCGGCGTCGAGCTGCGGCTCGGCCGCACCGCCGTGTCGTTGAACCCTGTCGCCAAGGAAGTCCGCGACGACACGGGCGAGGTCTACCGCTACGAGAAGCTGCTGCTGGCCACCGGCGGCTCGCCTCGGCAGCTCCCCGGCGATCCGGACGGCGTGCTCTACTATCGCACCCTCGAAGACTACCGCCGGCTGCGGCGCTGGACGGAGCGGGGCCAGCGGTTCGCGGTGATCGGCGGCGGGTTCATCGGCTCCGAGATCGCCGCCGCGCTCGCCATGATCGGGAAGGAGGTCGTCATGCTGTTCCCCGAGGACGGCATCGGCGGCCGCCTCTTCCCGCCCGAGCTCTCGCGCTTCCTGAACCGGTACTACCGTGAACGCGGCGTGGACGTACGCGCGGGCACCAGCGTCGCGGACGTGGTGGACGAGGGCGATCACTTCGTGGTCGTGACCCGCGGCGGCGAGCGCATCGAGGTGGACGGCGTGGTCGCGGGCCTCGGCATCCAGCCCAACACCGGGCTCGCCGAGGCCGCGGGGCTCGAGGTCGCCAACGGCATCATGGTGGACCGCTGGCTCCGCACCAGTGACCAGGACATCTACGCCGCCGGGGACGTCGCCGTGTTCTTCAACCCCGCGCTGGGCCGGCGCATCCGCGTCGAGCACGAGGACAACGCGAACACCCAGGGCCGCGCCGCCGGCCGCGCCATGGCCGGCGCGCCCGAGCCGTACGACCACCTGCCGTTCTTCTACTCCGACCTGTTCGACCTGGGCTACGAGGCCGTCGGCGACCTGGACTCGGACCTCACCATGGTCGAGGACTGGAAGGAGCCGTTCGGCGAGGGCGTGGTCTACTACCTCGAGGGCAAGCGCGTGCGTGGCGTCCTGCTGTGGAACGTGTGGGGCAAGGTGGACGCGGCGCGCAAGCTGATCGCATCGCGTGGCCCGTTCCGCCCCGAGGACCTGTTGGGGCGGATCACGAACGGGTGAGAGGAGGCAGACCGGCGCCGGCCCGCCGGCCCGGAGCCGGCGCCGTGACGCTCGAGATCGTTTCCCCAAACGACCTGCGCGCCGCGCGATCGCGCGGCGCGCAGACGTGTCGGCCGGATCCGGTCGCCCGGAGGATGCGTTCGCCAGGATCCGGATCCGCCCGCCGGGACCCGGATCAGCTCCCCAGGATCAGGAACGCGACACCCGCGGCACACACCGAGGCGCCCGCCAGGCGCACCCAGACCTGCTGTCGCTCGCGGAGCCCCCGCTGGAGCGCGATCCCCAGGAACGCCCCGGCCAGGTGGAGCCCGGCGGTCGCCGTCGCGAAGCCGGCCGCGTAGGTGAAGCCCCCGACCCCGACAGGCATCTCCGCGCCGTGGGCGGCGCCGTGGAACGCGGCGAACAGCGCGATGAGCGCCACCGCCGCCGCGGCCGGGACCTTCGCCGCCAGGGCGATCAGGAGACCCAGCACGAAGACCGAGGCGAGGATCCCCGCCTCCACGCCCGGGAGGCCGACGCCGCTCATCGCCAGCGCGCCGGCCACGACCATCGTCGCGACGAAGGTGAGCGGCAGCGCCCACACGGCACGACCGCCGCGCTGGGCCGCCCACAACCCGACGGCGAACATGGCCAGGAGGTGATCCCACCCGGAGAACGGGTGCTCGAACCCGTGCAGGAACCCGTGCGGAATCGTTGTATCGGGATGGGCTGCCGCCACGGATGGGACAGCGGCCAGCAGGAGCGCGGCCGCACCGATCGATCGAACGGCTGCACGCATGGTTCAGTCGACTCCGTGAAGAGAAGAGATCTCAGGACTCGCGCGCGAGCATTCTGCGGCCCGGACGGCGGCCGCGCAACTCCCGGAGTCGCCTGGCTGGAGCAACACCCCGCAGAGGCCCTGGGCGACGGAACGCGCCGCCGCCACGCGGCCCGTGCTGCGCCTCACTCCACGATGAGCCGGTAGGCGACCACCGCCGTCTCATCGAACCCACCGGTCTCGAACGCCCACACGCGGTCACCCGCTGCGGCAACCAGCACTGCCCGGGGGGCGCCTGGGCCTCGCCCAGGTAGCGGCCGTCCGCATCGAAGACGTCGGAGCGCGCGCCGCGCGGGCCGTGGAGTTGCCCGACCGCGAACGGATCGCTCCGGTCCCGCCGCACCCATAGCCAGCCGTCGGCGCTGAAGAACAGGCGTGCGTAGGGGGCGGGCTGCTCGGGTCGCGGCGCGTTGCGCAGCGCGACCGCCAACTCCTCCATGCGCTCGGGGACCCCGGTCTCGAGCCGCTCGGCGGCCGTGAGCGGCAGCGGCGGCGCTTCGCGGCAGATCCGGAGCAGCGGCGCGCCCGTCGTATCGAGCACGGTGATGCTGGACGACGCGTCCTCGCCGCCGACCGCGATGCGCCCGTCCGCCGCGAGCGCGCCGACCACGCGCGGCACGCCCGGGAGCGCCCAGCCCTCGTAACGCCCTTCACCGACCACGGGGATCGGCGCGATCGCAAGGGTGTCCGGCTCGTCTCTCCCTGGCGGCAGGGACAGCAAGGAGGTGAAGAAGAGCTCCGGCGCCTGCGGGTCCGGCCGCGCGCCCGGCGCCAGCGCGACCGCTCCGCGGGCATCCACGCCCACCCACTCGAGCTCGCCGGAGAGCAGCACCGGTGCGGTCAGCGCATGATGCACGGGGCTGTCCGGCGCGACCGCGCCCTCGGCCGAGCGGAAGACCACCTTGCTGTTCTCGATGTCGAAGACGGCGAGGTGGCCCTCAGCGGTCCACGCGGCCGCGGCGGGCCGCAGCGTCTCTCCCGGGCCCCGCCCCTTGCGTGTCCATGCGCCCAACCACTCGCCGTCGGCGTCCACCACCGCCACCTCGCCCAGCACCCAGTCGGGGATGGCGATGCGGCCGTCACGGGATGCAGCCACGCCGATCGGGAACGCGAGATCCTGGCCCTCCTCCAGCCCGCCCGCGCGCCACAGCTCCACCAGGCGGGGCGGCCGGCCGTCGCGTTCCCAGAGGCCCGGGCCGGCATTGGCCACCGTACGGACGCCCTCAGCCCGCGACTCGCACCTCGGGAGCAGGCGGTCCCCCGCGCAGGCGGCCAGGGCGGGGAGCAGGACCGCGACCGGCGCGGCAGGACGCAGCGACGTCGCCGTGCATGAGCTCTGATGGCGACGCATGCGCGCAAAGCTACGAACCGGCGCCCGACGGTACACACACCCAAGGGCCGCCGCGGTTGTGCTCGGCTGCGTGTCGCTCGCGCCGCTACGGCGCCTGCTGCAACGCCGCCGTCCCTCGCAGCTCCTCGTGCCGGATCAGCCCGCCCAGGTGGGCCGTCCAGCCCATCATCCCGCACGCGATGATGGCGAGCACCAGCGTGAGAACGGCGAAGCCGCGCGGCACCCCCTGGGCACGCCGGTAGCGGATCAGCCCGACCAGCGACACCAGCCCGACGATCGTCAGGACGACGGTGGCCAGGAACGAGAACTCCTCGTGCGCCTCCATGGTGTCGTGCTCCACGCCCGGCAGGCGCCGGACCATATGCTCCACCGGCTCGCCCGTGAGGTAGACCACCACACCCGAGAGCGCCACCAGGACGAGCAAGCCGAGGCTGACACGCAACACGTCCCGGCTGCGCATCACGAGGCCGACCGCCAGGAGCAGCGTGGCGATGATGACGCCGATCACCGGAACGTGGTTGAGCATGAGGTGGATTTGGGCCGCGTTCATGACGTGACTCCGCGTCGAGGGGCGTATCGTGACGAACAGCCCGACGCCGCCACGCCCGGGCGGCGCCGGCAGCCTCCGTCACCGTTGCGCCTTCCGGGCTGCCTGTCAACACCCGCGACCCCAGGGCTTCGACCCTGTCCGGGATCGAACGACGAGCACCGTCGAACGAGCGCGGAGGCGCCCCCGGCCGACGCCGCCTCCAGCCCGCACCACCGGCACACATCCTGCTCCGCTGTCCCTCAACCCCAGAAGGAGATCGGACCGATGGCCAGCACCGAACCGTTGGCGGGAACGGCGGCGGTGGATCGGACGTGGGTCGAGGTCGCGGACGGCGTTCGCATCACGCGCGCAGGCTGGACGGACCAGGCGCAACGCGTGCTTCCCGCCGACGCGCTGGCGCTGGTCGCACGCCTGCACCGTGAGCTGAGCGGCGAGCGGAAACGCCTGCTCGAGCTCCGACGGCAGCGCCAGGCGGAATGGGACGCCGGCGCCGTGCCCACCTACCTGGATGACCCCCAGACCGCGGATGCGCGCGGCGACTGGCGCATCCCCGACCTGCCTCCGGACCTGCTGCGCCGACGCGTCGAGATCACCGGCCCGATCTCCGATCCGAAGATGGTGATCAACATGCTGAGCCGCACGGAGGACGGGGCCCGGGCCGACGCGGCGATGCTCGACTTCGAGGACGCGATGAAGCCCTCGTGGAGCAACGTCGTGCAGGGCATCGAGAACCTGATCGGCGCGGTGGACGGCTCGCTCACGTACATCAAGCCCGCGCAGGGCGGACAGCCGGGCAAGGTCTACCGCATCGACCCCTCGGACATGCCGCTGCTGATGGTGCGGGTGCGCGGCCTGCACCTGGACGAATCCAACGTGCTCGTGGACGGCGAGCCGGTCGCCGCGGGCCTGTTCGACTTCGCACTCAGCGCCTGGCACACCGCGCGCAAGCTGGTGGAGCAGGGCAAGACGCCCAAGTACTACGTGCCCAAGTGCGAGTCCCACCTCGAGGCGCGGTGGTGGAACCGGCTGTTCTCGCTGGTGGAGGACGCGGTCGGCCTTCCCGTCGGCACCGTTCGGGTGACGTTCCTCATCGAGACGCTGCCCGCCGCGTTCGAGTGCGAGGAGATCCTGTACGAGATCCGCGAGCACGCGGCCGGGCTCAACGTCGGCCGCTGGGACAAGATCTTCAGCGACATCAAGGTGCTGAAGGAGCACCCGGACCGGGTGCTGGCGGACCGCGGCAGCATCTCGCTGAACCGACCGTGGATGCTGAACTACGCCCTGCGCCTGATCCGCGTGTGTCACCGGCACGGGGCGTTCGCGATGGGCGGGATGGCCGCGTTCACACCCGGCCGCTCGCCGGAGCGGCGCCGCGAGCAGGTGCGCAAGGTGGTCGAGGACAAGCGGTTCGAGGCGGCCATCGGCCACGACGGCTGCTGGGTCTCCCACCCCTACTTCATCGGCCCTGCGCTGGCCGCCTTCCCCTCCGACAACCAGCTCGGGGTGATCCCCGGCCCGGAGTACGACCGGCCGGACCTGCTGCCGCTGCCGGAGGGCCCCCGCACCCTCGACGGCCTGCGCAAGAACGTGCGCGTCGGCATCGCGTACTTGCGCGGCTGGAACCAGGACATCGGCTGCATCGCGTGGGATGACCTGATGGAGGACCTCGCCACGCTGGAGATCTCACGTGCCCAGACGTGGCAGTGGCTGCGGCACGGCACCGTGCTGGACGACGGCACGCGCGTAGACCGCGCGCTCGTCGAGCGCGTGTTCGACGAGGAGCTCGCGCGCATCCGCGCCGAGCTCGAACGAGACAGTGGTGATGCGAGCGGCGATGCTGCCCGGGAGGAGATCCGCCGCTTCGAAGAAGCGGCCGAGGACGCGCGACACATTTTCACGGAACCCGTCTTCCGGCCGTTCCTGACGTGTCGGTCCGACCTGGCCGGCACGCCGGAGGCCGAGCGGCGGCGCGTTCTGCGGGAGGAAGCGGCGCGCACGTGACGCGGGTGCGGCGCGCCTGGAACCGGGTCAGGACCGTCACCGAAAGGGAGGCAACGATGCGCGAGCGCAGCGGCGGGCCGGGGGTCGGGGGCAACGGACAGCGCGACGGGCAGCGCGCGTCCAGAGGCGTCACGCCACGCACCGTCGTGAACGACGACGGCGCGGCAACGATCCACGTCCGCCACGTGTCGACGACGGGCGGGGCAGGGCAGACGGCGGGCCTGCCGGACCGGTGGGCCGGCATCGAGCGGCCGTACGCGCCCGAGGACGTGGAACGACTGCGCAACTCGTTCCACATCGAGTACACCCTCGCCCGCCGCGGCGCCGAGCGGCTGTGGGAGCTGCTGCACACCCGGCCGTACGTCGCCGCGCTGGGCGCGCTCACCGGCAACCAGGCGATGCAGCAGGTGAAGGCCGGGCTGGAGGCCATCTACCTCAGCGGCTGGCAGGTCGCCGCCGACGCCAACCTCGCCGGCCAGATGTACCCGGATCAGAGCCTCTACCCGTCCAACAGCGTGCCAGCCCTGGTGCGCAGCATCAACCAGACGCTGCTCCGCGCGGACCAGATCCACCACTCCGAGGGCGACGACGGCACGTACTGGATGGCGCCGATCGTCGCCGACGCGGAGGCCGGGTTCGGCGGCTGCCTCCACGCGTTCGAGCTGATGAAGGCGATGATCGAGGCGGGCGCCGCCGGTGTGCACTTCGAGGACCAGCTCGCGTCCGAGAAGAAGTGCGGGCACCTCGGCGGCAAGGTCCTGGTTCCGACGTGCCAGTTCATCGACACCCTCGTCGCCGCACGCCTGGCCGCCGATGTGCTCGACGTGCCCACGATCCTGATCGCCCGGACCGATGCGCGCAGCGCACGGCTGCTCACCAGCGACATCGACCCGCGGGACCAGGAGTTCCTCACCGGCGAACGCACGCCCGAGGGCTACTACTGCGTGCGCGCAGGGCTCGACGCCGCCATTGCCCGCGCCCTCGCCTACGCGCCGTACGCCGACATGCTGTGGTGCGAGACGTCCACGCCCGACCTGGACGAGGCGAAGCGGTTCGCCGAGGCGATCCACGAACACTTCCCCGGCAAGCTGCTGGCCTACAACTGCTCGCCGTCGTTCAACTGGCGGCGGCACCTGGATGCCGCGACCATCGCCTCGTTCCAGCGCGAACTCGCCGCCATGGGCTACCGCTTCCAGTTCGTCACGCTCGCCGGGTTCCACACGCTGAACTACAGCATGTTCTCGCTCGCGCGAGCGTACCGCGAGCGAGGGATGACGGCGTACGCGGAGCTGCAGCAGGCGGAGTTCGAGGCCGAGCACCTCGGCTACACGGCGACCCGGCACCAGCGTGAGGTCGGGAACGGCTACTTCGACCTGGTGCGCGAGACGGTGATGCGCGGCCGGACCAGCACCGCCGCCATGGCGGAATCCACCGAGACGGCGCAGTTCCTGTAGCCCCGTGGTTCGACCCTTGCAACACCCGGCCTTCGATGAGTCGGGCCGTGGCCCCCAGGACGAGGTGGAGCAGATGACCAGGGTTCAACGCACGGCGAAGATCCTCGGCTGGATCCTCACCATCGTGGGGATCCTCGGGTTCCTCTGGGGTGGGTTCACCACCGAGTCGAACATGGCTGAGGCACCCCATCTCCTCGGCCTGTTCGCCGTGAACGTGTGGCACAACCTGTTTCACCTCGCGACGGGGATCTGGGGCGTGCGCGCGGCGCGCACGTTCTCCTCGGCCCGGACCTACGCCCGCACGCTCGGGATCATCTACGCGCTGCTGATCCCCATCGGCCTGATCACGCCGACGCTGTTCGGCATCATGCCCCTCGGCGGCAACGACCTGTGGCTGCACGCCCTGATCGCCATCCCGCTGCTGTACTTCGGCTTCTCCGCCCGTGGCCAGGCGGCCGCCGGTCGGGGAGAGCGGGAGCGGTTCCGGCGCGCGGCCTGAGGGCCGTCGCCGTCAGGCAGCAGGTCCCCATGCGGCGATCTGCTGTCGACACCCCCTGCGGCGCGAGGATGTCGGTCGGAGGCCCGCCGCGCCCGCCGGTTGAACGTCCGGCGAGGCGCGGCGGCCTGGCGTCCTGAACCTGCCGCCGTGACACCCCACCCTCCACCTGCGCTGTAATAACTGCAAGTCCTATTTGCACTTCTGACGCATCCTCGCGGCACGCCGGCTGCTTCGCCCTGCGCAGCGAGCGGCGGCGCAGCCGCGTGGGATCGCGGACACGGACCGCGAGACGCGGCAGCCGCCTCCACGGAAGGCTCGGAACGGCCGATCCATCCCGGACGGAGGTGACGACCATGCTGATCACGAGGAATCGCAGCCTGCTGTCGGATCCGGTCTTCGCGCGGATGGATGGGTTCTGGCGGGACTTCGACCGCCTGGTCTCGAACGTCTTCGCCACGGATTGGATGGACGACGGCGCGTGGATCCCGCCGGCGGAGGTCGAGGAGACGGGTGAGCACATCCGCTACGTCTTCGAGGTGCCCGGCATCCGGCCGGAGGACCTCAACGTCACGGTCGAGCGCAACGTCCTGACGATCTCCGGCGAGAAGAGGGCCGAGCGTTCCGAGGAGAACGCGACGTACCACCTGGCCGAGCGGCGGTACGGCCGGTTCACGCGGAGCTTCCAGCTCCCGTCCCGCGTGGATCCGGATGCGGTGACCGCGCGCTACGAGAACGGGCTGCTCACGATCACGCTGCCCAAGGTCCCTGCTGCACGGCCGCGCCAGATCCGCATCGAGGTCGGCTCGGCGCCGCAACTTCCCGAGTCGAGCGGCGGCAAGGACTGACGGTGCGGGACGGCGAGCGGCGGGCGTAGGGCGAGACCGAGGGCCGGTGCCCGGAACCGACGGGCGCCGGCCCCTTGTCGTTCGCGGGCGGGATCGTTGCACGCCAGGCCAGCACGCCCGTGCGTGGAGCGCGCATCACGCCTGCCCGCGCGCCGCCCCCGCAAACCGCTCGTACCGCCTGACTGCATCCTCCACCGCCGCGCGCTCCGCCGCATCCGGCCCCGGCCAGATCCGCGCCTCGACCCGCTGCGCATTCCCGTCAGCCCGAGGTCGCCACTCGCCCGCAATGCGGCCATCCACGATGATCGGATGCGTCAACGTCGGCCCGAGGGCGGCCAGAACATTCGGCACGCCGAGCACGTCGCGCGTCTCCGCGTACGAGACCACGTACTCGTCGAAGAGCTGGAGCAGGTGCGCGCGCGGCGCGGGCGGACGGGCGGCCGGCAGCGGCGGCACGAACCAGTACGTCCGGCCATCCGCCTCCATCTCCTCCAGCTCCGAACGGAGCAACTCCAAACCCCGCTCCGCCTCGGCCGCCGTCAAGCTCCACCACCACCGGAAGTCCTTCAGCGTCGCGGGGCCGCGGGATCGGAAGTAGCGGCGCGCCAGCTCTGCCAGCGCTTCATCACGCTCGGGACGCCGCGCCTGCGGCGCCCGATCCTCCAGCACCGCGTCGTCCAGCTCGAGCCGGCGGTAAGCCGACGCGTTCATGCGCTGCACCCGCGGCCCGGTCAGCGCCTGCAGCCAGCAGGATGTCCTCGGGAAGGACGAAGTGCCAGGTCGGCCTGAGCACGTGCGTGCGCAGGATGCGGCCGTCCGCCAGCGCGCGCTCGACCGCCGCGTCGCTGTGACGACGCGTCCGTTGGGCCAGCGACCACTTCGCCAGGCCGTACTCCTGTGCCTGCGATGCGCTCAGCCAACGCAGCACCTCCTCCGGCGAGGCGAACGGCGGGCCCGCGAGGCGCTGGTTGCGCAGCCGTTGCCGGGCAATGCGGGGACCGTGCATGATCCTGGGTTTGCCGCGTCGGCCGGGTCCGTCAGACCCCGGGCCGCCCGCCGATGACGTTGATGTTGAAGTAGGGCGTGCCCAGCAGACCGTACAGCCGCATCCAGAGGGGAACGAACATCTCCGTCGCACGCGCGGCCGTGATGTCGCCCAGGTCGATCACGTTGCTGCGCTTCCAGCCGAACGACTGCTCGAGCCACACGGCGACCTGGACTTTGCTCGTCGCGTCGTTGCCGCAGACGAACAGCACGTGATCGCCAGGGACGACCGACGGGTCCACCATGACGCCGGCGTTCACCGTGTTCAGCGCCTTGACCACGCGTGCCTCCGGGAACGCGCGCTGGATCCGCTCCGCGAGCGAGTCGGTGTTGCACACCGTCAGACACGGCGGCACGCCCTGCGAGAAATCCAGCGGGTTCGCGAGGTCGATCAGGATCTTGCCGGCGAGGTTCTCGCGGCCGGCCTGCTCGAGCGCTTCGAGGGAGGCGCTCCCCGTCGTGCAGTTGAACACCGCCTCGCCGAACGCCGCGGCGTCTCGGTGCGTGCCGTACGACGCGTTGGGCCCCATATCCTTGGCCCACGCGACGGCGCGCTCGTTGTCCGCCGTACGCGAGCCCATCCGCACCTCGTGTCCGAGCTCGACCAGCTTGGTGCCGATCGTCTTGCCGACGACGCCTGTGCCCAGGACCGCGATGCGCATCTCCGCCTCCGCTGCTGGTTCGTGCGAGCGACGGTTCCCGATGCAGACAATCGGCCATCGCCGCGGCGCTTGGGCAAGTCGGCGCCCCTCGCGCCGCCACGGCTTGCCCGTCCTTTGCCCTGATCCGTACCTTCGCCGACCGGCATCGAACGGCGAAACGCAGGAGACTCGCGCATGCGGTTGGAGCACGGAAAGGCCGGACCGGTCCAGCGTACCCTCCCTGCCATCCTCCTGGCGGTGACGGCCTGCGCACCGCGCAGCGCCGCGCCTCTACCGGAAGTGCCTGCGCCGTTGACCGCGGAACGCGCGGCCCGGGTGGCTGCCGCCGAGCCTGCGACGATCCAGATCGAACGCAGATACGCCGAGGAGATCGCCGCCCTCGCCGCGGACCAGCGCGTCCAACACGCGTTCCGCGTCGTCGACGAGCTGCGTGACCGGACCCGCGCGGACCACATCGCGCTGACCCAGATCCCGGCGCCGCCGTTCAACGAGCAGGCGCGGGCGGAACGTTTCGCGGAGCTCCTCCGCGAAGCGGGGGCCGACAGCGTCTGGATCGACGAAGAGGGCAACGTGCTCGCCCTGCGTCGGGGCACGGAGGGCGGCAACACCATCGTGCTCTCGGGCCACCTGGACACCGTGTTCCCCGAGGGCACCGACGTCACCGTCCGCGTGCGCGGCGACACGCTGTTCGCTCCCGGCGTCGGCGACGACACGCGTGGGCTCGTCGTCGTCCTCACCGTGCTGCGCGCGATGGAGGCCGCCGCTCTCGAGACCCGCGGCGACGTGCTCTTCGTCGGCACGGTGGGCGAGGAAGGCCTGGGGGACCTGCGGGGCGTGAAGCACCTCTTCCGTGAGGGCGGGCCCGAGATCGCCGCGTTCATTTCGATCGACGGCTCCGGCGAGGAGGGCGTGACGCACCAGGCGCTGGGGTCGCGCCGTTATCGGGTCACGGTGCGTGGCCCGGGCGGCCACTCGTGGGGCGCGTTCGGCACCGCCAACCCGGCGCACGCGCTCGGCCGTGCGATCCGGCTGTTCGACGAGCGCGCGGCGGCGTTCGTCGCCGAGGGGCCGCGCACCAGCTACAACGTCGGCGTGATCGGCGGCGGCACGTCCGTCAACGCGGTGCCGTTCGAGGCGTGGATGGAAGTGGACATGCGGTCCGTCAGCGAGGATCGGCTCCGCGGCATCGACGCGATCTTCCAGGCCGCGGTCCGGGAGGCCATCGCGGAGCAGAACCGCATGCGGGCGCACGGCGACTCGTTGACCGTCGAGCTCGAGCTGGTCGGCGACCGGCCGTCCGGCGAGATCCCGCTCAGCGACCCGCTGGTCCAGCGCGCCGCGGCCGCGATCGCCTACTTCGGGTTCGAGCCACGGCCCAACCGCAGCTCCACCGACGCGAACATCCCCATCTCGCGAGGAATCCCCGCCGTCACCCTGGGCGGCGGCGGCGTGGGCTCGGGCGCTCACTCGCTGCAGGAGTGGTGGCTGGACCGTGACAGCGAGACCGCGATCAAACGGACGCTGCTGATCGTGCTGGCGCACGCGGGGTTGGTGGGGGGATAAGGAGAACGCATAGGTAGGGAGCGCGCCGGAGCCCGCCGTCCCGCTCCTCGTCCGTGGGCACGCCGGCCGGCGGCGCCCGGGCCGGCGAGAGCCGCATGGGTGGCGGCGCCGCGCGGACCTTTCGGTCCGCACGGCCGCCGCCGCTTCTGATACGCCCCCTCCTGCACCTCGATGATCTCGTCCGCCACGAGCCCGCCGCGCGAGCCCGCGCCCTCGCCGGCACCGAGACCTCCGCTCCACCAACACCGGCTGGCGCGCCCCCTCGCCGGGGTCCTCGCGCTCGGGGCCGTACTCGCCACCCTGTGGCTGGCCTGGCCCGAACGGGAAACGACACCCCCGCCGGCGACAGCCCCATCGTCGTCGCCATCGAAGGTGCGGATCGCGGTGCTGCCGCTCGCGAACCTCACCCCGAACGAGGAGAACCGCTACTTCGCGGACGGCGTGACCGAGGACGTTCTCACGCACCTCGCGCGCGTCCCGGACCTGTTCGTCGTATCCAGCGCGTCCGTGCTGCCGGACACCGGCCTGAAGCGGCCTGTCGCCGAGATCGCTGCCATGCTCGGCGTGGACGACATCCTCCGCGGCAACGTCCGGCGCGACGGCGAACGGGTGCGCATCACCGCGCAGCTCGTGGACGCCAAGCAGAACCCGCGGTTCGAGCGACTGGCGGAGAAGGTGGGGGTGTAGGCCCTACCGTTCGTGTAGCGGCTGCTGTTCTCGGATCTGCTGACCCGGCCACCACCCGTGCCCGAACGCGGCGCACGGCCAGCGCTGGTCCTCGTCGTGCGACGCGTCGCGGCAGCCCGGCCGCCGCCTCACCCACGACAGCCCGTCAGATCGAGCGCCGTCCGCCCAGCGCCTCACGCTCCGCCCATGCGCAGCAGCTTCTTCCACAGCCGCTCCTCCACCGGCACTACGCTGAGCCGCCCCTGCCGCACCAGGGCGAGGTCCTTGAAGTCGGGGTCCGCCTTGATCTCCGCGAGCGTGACCGGTCGCGGAAGCCGCTCCCCCACCTCCACGTCCACGACGACGAGCGCATCGTCGTCCGCCTTCGGGTCCGGGTAGGGGTCGGACACGACGCTCGCCAGCCCGACGATCTGCTTCTCATCGCCGGTGTGGTAGACCATCACGGCGTCGCCCTTCCTCATCGCGCGGATGTTCTTCAGCGCGACGGCGTTCTTCACGCCATCCCACACCGTGCGCCTATCCCTCTCGAGATCGCCGAAGCTGTACGACGACGGCTCCGTCTTCACGATCCAGTAGCTCGGCATCCTCACCTCGCCTGCGGATTGTCGACACGTCGGCGAGGGAACACTTACGGGCCATCGGACCCCGAGGCAATCCCGACGGGCCCGGACTCCAACCCCTGGCGGCCCTCACCGCTCACCCGGGCTGCGTACCGGGGCCACCCCACCGGGAGGGATCCGCCGCCGAGAGCGAGCGGCTGGGCCGTGCGGCCCCGGGCATCAGTGATGCCTGGATCGACGGACCGATCGGCGATCCGAACGCCGGCGCTGTCGCGCACGGCGAAGTGGACGGCGGGGCTGCCCTCGCCGCTCTCGCTCTCGCACGCAGCGAGTCCCCCGACGACCACGCGCGCCGACGACACGGACGACTCAGAGGGCACCCCCAGAGGAGGCATGGAGGACCAGGCATCGATCAACGGCCCTGACCGCCGGTCCCCAGCCCGGGCTCACGACACCGCCGTCGCAGGGCGCGGGGACGCGACGCCCGGCGGAAGGTGGGCCAGCACCTCCTGCGCGATGTGTGCGCCGATGCTCAGCGAGGCCGTCGCGGCCGGGGAAGGGGCGTTCAGGACGTGGACGGACCGCTCGCCGTGCACGATGACGAAGTCGTCCACCAGCTTGCCCTGCGCGTCCACCGCCTGCGCCCGGACGCCCGACTTGCCCGGCACCAGGTCGGCCGCCTGCACGCGAGGCACGAGCCGCTGGAGCTCGCGGACCAGCCGTTCCTTGCTGAGCGAACGCGCGAACTCCGCGACCCCGGACCGCCAGTACTTCCGGGCGAGACGCCAGAAGCCGCCGTAGCCGAGCACCTCCGCCACGTCCCGGAGCGAGACGTCGCGGTGACGGTACCCCTCCCGCTTCCAGGCGAGGACGGCGTTCGGGCCCACTTCCACACGGCCATCGATGGTCGGCGTGAAATGCACGCCCAGGAAAGGCAGTGCCGGATCCGGCACAGGATAGATGGGGTTGCGGATCAGGCCGCGCGCGGCTCCGACCAGCTCGTGGTACTCCCCTCGGAACGGAACGATCCTCACGCCTGGATCGGTGCCGCACAGCCGCGCCACCCGGTCCGAGTGCAGCCCGGCGCAGTTGACCAGCAGCGATGCGCTGATGTCGCCCGAGCCAGTGATGATGTCGAGGCCGCCTTGCCGTCGCCTCACCGCGTGCACGCGCGCACCTGTCCGGATCTCGCCTCCGGACTCCCGGACGATGCGCGCCAGCGCCTCCGCGACGCGCACGTAATCGACGATGCCCGCCTCGCGCACCCACAGGGCCGCGATCCCGTCCACCTCCGGCTCCAGCTCCCGGAACCGTTCGCGGCCGATGTACTCGAGCCCCTCCAGGCCGTTGGCACGGCCGCGGCGCTCCAGCTCCCGCAGCACCGGGATCTCCCGCTCCGCCGTCGCCACCACCAGCTTGCCCGAGCGCCGGTAGGGGATGCCCTCGGCCTCGCAGAAGCGGTACATGGCTTCCCGGCCGCTCGTGCACATGCGCGCCTTCAGCGACCCGGGACGGTAATACAACCCGGAGTGGATGACGCCGCTGTTGTGGCCACTCTGATGCGCCGCGAGGCGGTCCTCCGCCTCGAGCACCACCAACGATCGGACCCCGTGGAGGACGAGGGCCCGGGCGGTCGCGAGCCCAATGAGCCCGCCTCCGACGATGGCAACGTCGTAACGCCCCACCACGCGAAGTCTCTCCGTTCCAGCATCGTGGGAAGATTCCGGCGGCTCCACCCTCTCCCGCTCATCGAGCTGGATCGGCGGGCCGGCGAGACTCGGCGGGTGCAATCGAGGTGCCGAAGCCGGGCGGCTCGCCAACCGCTTGCCAGCGAGGCCCGCTGCAGCACGGATCCCGGCCCCACGCCTCATCGCACCGGTCGACGGGTCGCCTTCGGCGCCACAGTGAGGCAGCGATGCCGCAACCCGGCTGCTGCCTCCGTGCCTCACCGCGACGCCCGCGCAGCATCTGTGGACTATGCGCCACAGATCCGAACGCCCATAACGCCGTTGAAATCACGCTCTCGCGCCTTTCGTGGCCGGCGCCCCCGCCCGAAACACCCGACCACCGCTCTCATTCGCCGTTGGACCAGATGGCCCGGAAATCGCAAATCCTCGCCGCGGCTCCACGGTGGGCCCGCGGCGGACGGTTCCCGTACGGGCCCGACTCCAACCGTGGCGGTAGGACCCCGATGAGCGACCTCTTGATCGGCCGTACACAGCAGCGGGCCCGCTCCCGCGCGTTGCAGCGGGGGGCGCACGAGCTGATCCCCGGCGGCTGCCACACCCACGCGAAGGGCGATGATCAGTATCCCGAGCTAGCCCCGGCGTTCCTGGTGCGCGGACGTGGCTGTCACGTCCGGGACCCGGACGGGGACGAGTACAGCGCGTACGGGATGGGGCTGCGCGCCGTCACCCTCGGGCACGCCCACCCCGTGGTCGTCGACGCCGTCTACGAGGCGATCGGCGTCTACCGCGCCGCCCTCGACAACGGCGTCGAACGCTACCTCGTCGCCCCGTCGGTCGAGCCCGTTTTCCGAAAGTTCAACTGACCACCACCAAGACAATCGAGGATTCAGGACGCCGCATGTCCCAGATGACCCTGGACGCCAGCATCGCGCGTTTTGCCGATTACGTCCCCGTCGATCGAACGCGTTGTCGCTTTTGCGGCACTCCCCTCGAGCACACGTTCGTCGACCTCGGCATGTCGCCGCTCTGCGAGAGCTACGTCTCGCAGGAGAAGTTGAACGAGATGGAGCCGTTCTATCCGCTCCACGTCTACGTGTGCGGCCGCTGCTATCTGGTCCAGCTCCAGGAGTACGTGAGCGGCGAGGAGATCTTCCGGGAGTATGCGTACTTCTCGTCCTACTCCACGAGCTGGCTGGAGCACTGCCGGCGCTACTGCGACCACGTCGTCTCGCGGTTCGACCTGGGCCCGCACAGCCAGGTGATCGAGGTCGCGAGCAACGACGGCTACGCGCTCCAGTACTTCGTCGAACGCGGCATCCCGTCGCTGGGCATCGAGCCCGCGGCGAACGTGGCGCGCGTCGCGATCGAGAAGGGGATCCCCACCCGGGTCGAGTTCTTCGGCCGCGCGCTGGCGCGGCAGCTCGTCGCCGAGGGCTACCGCGCGGATCTCTTGTTCGGGAAGAACGTTCTCGCCCAGGTCCACGACATCAACGACTTCGTGGGCGGCCTGAAGATCCTGCTGGCGCCGCGCGGCGTGATCACGATCGAGTTCCCGCACCTGGAGCGGCTGGTCGAGGAGAACCAGTTCGACACGATCTACCACGAGCACTTCTCCTACTTCTCGTTCCTGGTGGTCCAGACCATCTTCGCGGCGCACGGGCTCACCCTGTTCGACGTCGAGGAGCTCCCCACGCACGGCGGCTCGCTCAGGATCTACGCGCGGCACGCCGAGGACCGCTCGAAGCCGGTCTCCGAAAACGTGCGCGCGCTCGCGGAGCGCGAGCGAGCGGCGGGCGTGCTCAGCCTCGACTACTACCGCTCCTTCGCGGAACGGGTGAAAGAAACCAAGCGTGCGCTCCTGGACTTCCTGATCCAGGTGCGGCGACAGGGGAAGACGGTCGTCGGCTACGGAGCGCCAGGCAAGGGGAATACGCTCCTGAACTACTGCGGCATCCGGACCGACTTCCTGGACTACACGGTGGACCGGAACCCGTACAAGCAGGGCAAGTACCTGCCCGGCACCCACATCCCGATCTATGCGCCGGAGAAGATCGACGAGACACGGCCGGACTACGTGCTGATCCTGCCGTGGAACCTGAAGGACGAGATCATGGCGCAGATGGCGCACATCCGGGAGTGGGGCGGGCAGTTCGTGGTGCCGATCCCGACGACGACGGTGTACCCGTGATCTTCACGTCCACGCCATTGCCGGGAGCCGTGCTCATCGAGCCGGAGTCCCACGAGGACCATCGGGGCTCGTTCACGCGGATCTTCTGCGTCGAGGAGTTCTCGGCTCAGGGCCTCGAGACCCGACTCGTGCAGTGCAGTCTATCGCACAACCACCGGCGCGGCACGCTGCGAGGGATGCATTACCAGATCGCGCCGCGCGAGGAGGTGAAGATCGTCCGCTGCATCCGCGGCGCCATCTATGACGTGATCATCGACCTCCGGCCCGATTCGCCGACGTATACGAAGCATTTCGCGGTGGTCCTCTCCGCAGCGAACCGGAAGGCGCTCTACATTCCGAAGGGGTTCGCGCACGGCTTCCAGACGCTCGAGGACGACTCCGAGGTGCTCTACCAGATGTCCGAGTTCTATTCGCCGCAGCACGCGCGCGGCGTGCGGTGGAACGACCCGGCGTTCGGCATCGAGTGGCCGATCCCCGACCCGATCATCCTCGATCGGGACGCCTCGTACCCCGACTTTCGGCCTACGCGATGAGCGGAGCGGACCTCGAGGCCGGCCGCGCGATGCACGCGCTCATCGAGGAACTGTACCCGATCTGCCGGAGCATCACCGGAGACGGCGTACGGCAGACCCTTGCCCGCCTTCGGCAGGAGATCCCGCTCGAGATCCACGAGGTGCCGAGCGGGACCCGGGTGTTCGATTGGACGGTCCCGAACGAGTGGAACATCCGGGACGCGTACATCAAGGACGAGCACGGCAACCGGGTGGTGGACTTCCGCCGCTGCAACCTCCACGTGGTCAGCTACAGCGTCCCCGTCCGGGCCCGGCTGACGCTCGAGGAGCTGCGGCCGCGTCTCCATTCGCTGCCGGATCGGCCGGACTGGATTCCGTACCGGACCACGTACTACAAGGAGGACTGGGGCTTCTGCCTGTCGCACCGGCAGCTCGAGGCGCTCGAAGACGGCGAGTACGAGGTCTGCATCGATTCCACCCTCGCGCCCGGGAGTCTCACGTACGGCGAGTACATCATCCGCGGAAGGACGGACGGCGAGGTCCTCATCTCGTGCCATTGCTGCCACCCTTCGCTCGCCAACGACAACCTTTCGGGGATCGCGGTCGCCGTGGCGCTGGCCCGCTCCCTCACCGGCAGGTCGCTCCGCTACACGTACCGCTTCCTCTTCATCCCCGGAACGATCGGCTCCATCACGTGGCTCGCGCTCAATGAGCCCGTGACCGCGCGCATCCAACACGGCCTGGTCCTCACGTGCGTCGGCGATCGCGGCCATCCCACGTACAAGCGGAGCCGCCGCGGCAACGCCTTGATCGACCGGGCCGTCGAGCACGTGCTGCGGCACTCGGGCGGCGACTACGCGATCCAGGACTTCGTGCCGTACGGCTACGACGAACGGCAGTACTGCTCCCCCGGGTTCGATCTCCCGGTCGGGTGCCTCATGCGAACGCCCAACGGGCGGTTCCCCGAGTACCACACCTCGGCGGACAACCTGGAGTTCGTCGATCCGTCAGCCCTTGCGGATACGCTCCAGAAGTGTCAGGCCGTCGTCGAGGTCCTCGAGCACGACGCCGTCTACGAGAACCTGAATCCCAAATGCGAGCCTCAGCTCGGCCGCCGGGGCCTGTACAGTGGCGTGACGGGCCGGACGGAGCTCCCTGGCTATGAGCTCGCCTTGCTGTGGGTCCTGAACTTCTCGGACGGGCACCACTCCCTGCTGGACATCGCCGAGCGTGCGGACATCCCGTTCGCGACGGTGCGGCGGGCAGCGGAAGACCTGGTCCGGGTCGGCCTGTTGCGCCCGGCCGCGGCCGCACCACCGGGAGCGGACCGCGGCGCGAACAGGGACGCCTCGGCGCGGCAGTCGACGGCGAGCGAGGATCCGGTCTTGGTGGAGGAGTGAATGGAGATCCGTCTGGGGCGCCCCGCGGTCACCGATGCCGCGTCGGCGAGCGGCACGTCCACTCCGGAGCCCCGCGAGCGGCGCCAGCTCCGCGTCGCGCTGGTGCAGCTCGAGATCCGTGACGGTCGGCCCTCGGCGAACCTCGAGCGCGCCACGGTCTCGATCCGCAACGCCGGGCCGGCGGACCTCTACGTCCTCCCCGAGCTCTGGACGATGGGCGACGCGCACGCCGCGTGCCCCCCGCGGCGGACCTTGAGACGCCCGCGGTCATCGAATCCCTCTCCGGTCTCGCGGCCGAGTGCGGGGCATGCATCGCCGGGAGCATGATCTCGCGCAACGAGCGGGGGGCGCTCGTCAACCGGCTGTGGCTCGTGCCGCCGGCCGGCGCCCCGCGGATCCGCTACGACAAGGGCCACCTGTTCGCGCCGAGCAACCTGGATCGGGATACAGGCCACGAACCGTGTGCCCCACGCTCCCGGCACGCGCAGCCGCCCGATCCTCTCCTCGCGGGCGACCGTCGCGGCCGCACGTCGCACGTGGATCCGCCAACGGGCGCGTCCTGATTCTCGTCGTGACCCATACAGTGCGTCATTCCGACGTCGGAGTATTGCGTATGCGCGTTCTCCTCACCGGCTCCAACGGCTACATCGGCTCGGTCATGAGCCGCATGCTCCTCGAAGCCGGGCACCACGTGGTCGGCCTGGATACCGGCCTGTTCCGTGATTGCACGTTCGGCGACGAACCGCCGGATGATCACACGATCCGGAAGGACATCCGCGACGTCCGGGCCGAAGACCTGGCGGGTTTCGACGCGGTCATCCACCTCGCCGCGCTGTGCAACGACCCGCTCGGCAGCATGAATCCCGAGTTGACGGCGGAGATCAACTACCGGGCATCCGTGCGGCTGGCGTGGCTCGCCAGATCGGCGGGCGTGCCGCGCTTCATCTTCGCCTCGTCCTGCAGCCTCTACGGCGTTGCCGGGCAAGAGATGCTGGATGAAACGGCGGCGTTCAATCCGATCACGCCCTACGGCCTATCCAAGGTCCAGGTGGAGCAGGAGGTCGCCCGCCTGGCGACGGACGACTTCAGTCCGACGTTCATGCGGAACGCAACGGCGTACGGCGTGTCGCCGCGGCTGCGGTTGGACCTGGTCGTCAACAACCTCGTCGCGGCCGCCTACGCCACGGGCGACGTCTTGATCCAGAGCGACGGAACGCCGTGGAGGCCGCTGGTCCACGTCGAGGACTTCTCCCGCGCGTTCATTGCGGTCCTCCACGCACCACGCGAGCTGGTCCACAATCAGGCGTTCAACGTCGGGCGGACGAGCGAGAACTACCGGGTCAGCGAGATCGCAGAAATCGTCCGCGAGCTCGTGCCCGGAAGCCGGATCCGCTACGCGGAAGGCGCCGGGCCGGACCCACGTAGCTATCGTGTCGATTGCAGCAAGCTGGAGACCCTGCTGCCGGAATACAAGCCCCAATGGACCGTGCGGCGCGGCGTGGAAGAGCTCGTAGCTGCGTTCGACCGCTACGGGATGACCCCAGAGGACTTTGCCGGCCATCGCTACTTCCGCATACGGAACATTCAGCGGCTCCAGCGCGAGGGACGGCTGGACGAGAACCTGCGCTGGCGGGACGGCTCACCGGCTCTAGCCGCTGTCGCGGGCTGAGAGCCCTGTCGCGTTGAATCCGAACCAGGAGAAAGGCGAGCCATGAAGGTCGTGTTGTTCTGCGGAGGGCTGGGCATGCGGCTCCGCGACTATGCGGAGAACGTTCCCAAGCCAATGGTCCCGCTCGGCTACCGGCCGATCCTCTGGCATCTCATGAAGTACTACGCCCACTTCGGGCACAAGGACTTCATCCTCTGTCTGGGGTATCGGGGCGACCTCATCAAGCAGTATTTTCTGAACTACGACGAGTGCGTCTCGAACGACTTCATCCTGTCGCACGGCGGGCGGCGACGCGAGCTGATCAACAGCGACATCGAGGATTGGCGGATCACCTTCGTCGATACCGGCCTGAACACCAACATCGGCGAGCGGCTGATGGCGGTGCGGCCGTACCTCGAGGGTGAGGAGATGTTCCTCGCCAACTACGCCGATGGCCTGACGGACCTGCACCTCCCGGACCAGATCCGGCATTTCCGGGAGAGCGGCAAGATCGCCAGCTTCCTTGCAGTGAGGCCGAACCTGAGCTACCACTTCCTGACCGCCGAGGACGACGGCACGGTCACGAGCTTCCGTGACATCGCCCAGTCGGGCCTGCGTGTGAACGGCGGGTTCTTCGTTTTCCGGAAGGAGATCCTCGACTACATCCGGCCCGGCGAGGAGCTCGTCCAGGAGCCGTTCGAGCGTCTGATGAAGGAGCGCCAGCTCGTCGCTTACCGGTACGACGGCTTCTGGCTGCCGATGGATACGGCGAAGGACAAGAAGCGGCTGGATGACCTCTACGACTCGGGGGATCCGCCCTGGTTCGTCTGGAAGAACGCCGCGCCCCGCCGGACTGTGACCTCGGTCACCTCGCGGATCAGGGTGCACGCGGCGGCCCTGGAGCTCACCCCTTCGGCCGGCGTTGACCGATAGGCGATGTTGGAGCTGGCGTTCCGCCGTCCGCCCGGCGAGGGCCTGCGCATCCTGTGCCTCGGCGCCCACTCCGACGACATCGAGATCGGCTGTGGCGGCACGATTCTCCGGCTCCTCGCGGGTCGGAGCGACGTCACCGTGCGCTGGATCGTCTTCAGCAGCTCGCCGGAGCGGGAAGAGGAGGCCCGGCGCAGCGCGGAGCTGTTCCTGCGCGGCGCTGCACACGCGGCCGTCGACGTCCATTCGTTTCGCGACGGGTTCTTCCCGTACGAGGGCGGCCGGATCAAGGAAGTGTTCGAGTCGCTCAAGGACGAGCCGGCGCCGGACGTGATCTTCACCCACCGGGGGCGCGACCGGCACCAGGATCACCGGCTGCTCGCGGAGCTCACCTGGAACACGTTCCGCGACCACCTGGTCCTCGAATACGAGATCCCGAAGTACGACGGGGACCTCGAAACGCCCAACGTGTACGTGCCGCTCGACGAGGAGATCTGCCGCACCAAGGTCGCTCACCTGATGGAGGTCTTCGCGTCGCAGCGGAGCAAGCGCTGGTTCACGCCCGAGACGTTCCTCGGACTCATGCGGCTGCGCGGCATCGAATGTGCTTCGCCGACCGGCTACGCGGAAGGGTTCGAGGCGCGGAAGCTGGTGTTGTACCCGTGAGGAGCGATCCGTGGTCGGAGTGTTTTCCTCTCAGATGACGGCGGCAGGACGGGAGCCGGAGGAGGGGCGCCGTGCCGAGTCCCGTCCGTAACGTGATTGCGAACTGGACGGCGTTCGTTTTCTCGGCCGTCGTCGGGTTCGTTCTCTCCCCGTTCATCGTCCGCAGCCTGGGCGATGCGGCGTACGGGGCCTGGGTGCTGATTGGATCGACGGTAGGGTATCTCGGCCTCCTGGATCTCGGCATCCGGGGCGCCGTGACCCGTTACGTCGCCAACCTGCATGCTGGGACGGAGCACCGTGAGGCCAGCCTCATGGCCTCGGCGGCGCTGTTCATATTCTCGATCGCGGGCGCCGTCGCCATTGCGGCCTGCGTCGTCATTGCACTCGGGATCACGAGGCTCTTCGCAGTTCCGGACCACCTCCAGAGTGTCGCCCAAGCGGTCGTGATCATCCTCGGGATCAACATCGCGGTGACGCTCGTGAGCGGTGTCTACGGGGGGGTGATCACGGCGCTCCAGCGCTTCGACCTCGGCAGCGGGATCGGCATCGCGATCGAAGCCCTCCGCGCCCTTGCGGTCTTCACCACACTGAAGCTGGGGGGAGGCATCCTTCCCCTCGCGCTCGTCCAGCTCGGCTGCTCGGTCCTGGGCGGGACCCTTTCGTTCCTCGTGTCCCGCATGCTCTATCCGGAACTCCGGGTGCCAGTCAGAGGGTGGCACCGGGGGCACGTCAAGCGGCTCCTCGGGTTCAGCACATACAGTCTGGTGCTCCAGGTCGCGGGCATGGTCGCGGTCCGGGCGTACGCGTTCGTCATCGGGGCGTTCATGCACGTCGGCACGATCACGTTCTACGCGATCGCCGCTAACCTGATCGAATACGCCCGTACGCTCGTCAGCGGGATCTCGCACACGATCACTCCCCGGGTCAGCGCCCTCGAACGTTCGGCATCCATATCGCAGATCGCTCGGATTCCAGTCACGGCCGGACGCCTCGCGGGTCTGGTGCTCTTTCCCGTCGTGACCACGTTCCTGCTCCGGGGCGACACCTTCATCGGCTTGTGGATGGGGCCGCAGTACGCCGAGCACTCTGGCCGTATCCTCGTCCTCCTTGCGATCGCGCTCGGCTTCTCGGTCGGCGCTCACGTCGCCGTCTCGGTGCTCATGGGCCTGCACCGGCACCGCGCGCTCGTACCGGGCTGGATCGCGGAGGCCGCCGCGAACGTCCTTCTCTCCGTCGTCCTCATCCGCCCCTACGGGCTCGTCGGCGTGGCTCTGGGCGCGGCGATTCCCAACCTGCTCGTCTCCGTCGTCTACATGCCCTACGTCCTGCGGCGGACCTTGGGGGTTTCCCCGACGTCCATCGTGTCGGAGGTCTGGCTGCGCCCCGCCGTTGCAATGATCCCGTTCGCTGCGGCGACCCTCCTCATTGAGCGGTTCTGGCCCGCCAGCAGCGTCATTCAGTTCTTCCTGCAGGTCGCATCGGCGCTTCCGGTCGCGGCGCTCGGCGCATGGTTCGTCGGGCTCACCGGCGCCGAGCGCGCTATGGTCGGCCGAAGGCTGCTCGCGCCGTTCCGGGCCCACCGGCCCCAGCGCCGGCCCGAGCCCCTGGCAGCGGAGGCTCCGCGAATCTCAGGGCGCCGTTCCGCGAGGCCCCGCCGTCGTGCCCGCACCGCAACCTGAGTCGGAGCGATCATCCGACGGCACTCGCATCGACGTCCAGGTATGCCGGCGCGCCCTAGAACGGGTCACGCGCGCCGGTGATCCGGACGCCGCCCCCGGGAGAACACATACCGCGCGTATGCGCCGATCTCGCGAGCGAACTCGTCCCGGGACCAAACAACGTCGCGGGCCAGGAACGCGAGCAGACGAGCCCGATCCCACAGGTCCCCGGGGCCCCGCACGATTGTGCCGAGCCTGGCTCCGGCGTGCCTCCAGTTGCGCATGACGGGCTTGCCGGCTCCCGAGGGATCGTAGTGCACCTGACGCGCTTCCGTCGATACAATGCTCAGCGCATCACGGTGCCTCCGACGGAAGAACAGGTACTCCGGGATCTCCCAGATCTTGCCGTGCAGGGCGATCTCCGCCTGCCACGGGATGTCCGAACCCTCGAAAGCGCCCATCGGAGGCATCCTCCGAAGGACTGAAGTGCGCATGACGCCGTAGATCGCGTTGCACAGCCCGATCCTCTCCAGGACCTGGATGTACCGGTCGCTCGCCCGCTCCGCGACGATGTGCAGGTTGTCCTGATATTCCCCGATCACGGCCCCGCGTTCGTCGATCAGCTTCGCTCGCGGGTAAGCCTGTACGACAGCCGGCTCACGATCCAGGATGGCGACGCAGCGTTCAACGAACTCGGGCGCGGACAGGTCATCGGCGGCCGCCCAGCGGAAGTACTCGCCACGTGCCAGGTGCAGCACGCGCATGAAATTGGCGGCGGCGCCGATGTTCTTCGGCAACCGGTCGTAACGCACGCGGGAGTCCCGGGCGGCGAACGACCTTGCGATCTCTTCGGTCGCGTCGGTCGAGGCGTTGTCCGAGATGATGATCTCGATGTCCTCGTACGTCTGGCGGAGTAGACTCTCGAGCGCCTCCGCGAGGTACCTCGCGCCGTTGTAGACCGGAACCCCGATGCTGACACGCGGGGCGTGCTTCCTCGTGTGCACGGCGGGACCCGTGCGGTGGTCCAGGACTTTCGCGTGGTCGAATGGCATGGCCTCACATCGTACTCCCGAATGGCTCGTCAGCGGGGCAACGCCGTCGGGGTGCGAGCTTCTCCGCCACAGATAGAAGCACGATCTTCGAGGAAAGAATCCATTGCCTGCGCAAGAGAGGATCGGGTAACCCGACGGTTCGATCGACTGTCGGCGGGCCGATTGCGCGTGCGCCGTCGCACGCGGTGCGAGGAGTTCTGAGAGCCCCGACATTCCAGTCGGCGTCTCCGTCCAAGAATTTACAGAATCGTCTGTTCATCCCGCAACCCTGAGGACCTCCGGGCGGACCTTGCTCGGGGCCGTCGGGCGGCGCGCCCGGAAGGACTGCCCCAGGACGTCCCTCCGGGTGCCACGCAGACGACGGGTCGCGCGCGGCGACACGAGTCCCGACAGCAGCGCTCGGGTCGCAACCGCCCTCCGCTCGCATCCGCCCGACGAGCGGCGAGGTCGAGGAGGGAGAGCCTCGATTTTCTTGGCGGCGCGTATGAGGCGGCCCAATGTCCATCCGCCTTCGCCACCTCCACCGCCGCCGGACCCGCCTGCTTTGTCCTTCCGGCGCGGACCGGCGCCGCGGGGCCGCCTCGCAGTCGATCCGACGCGCGGCGTCGAAGCGCTGGCGCGACACATCCATGATGCGCACCTCGATGCTCCGAGGCTGTCCACGCGCACGAGGCCATCGCGCGGTCACGCTGCTCGCGCGTGACGGGCTGGACGTGGGCCGTGAACCGCAGCGTGGCCCGGGGGACGCCGTACCGGTCGCTGACCGTGATTCCTGAAGAGTCCGTGTACGCGGCGAACAGCTCGTCGGGCTCCCCGACGCGGAGCACCGGCCTCCGCGCGAACGGATGGGACGCCACGTTCACCACGCCCCCGCTGCGCGACACGAGCAGCTCCTCGCCGGGAAGCACCATCACGGTATCGCGCAGCAACTCCCCGCGCGGATCGAGTATCCGCACGATGACAGGCGGGTTGTCTCCCTCGGCGGAACGAGTCGACCTGAAGGCCTTGCGGTACGCCGCGACCGGAACGCCGGCGCGCGGAAGCTTCTGCACCCAGAACGGAGCTTCCGTCGGGTCGGTGACGATCTCGGATCCAGCCGGGCGCAACAGCCGCGAGACACGGCGCCGTCCCCCCGGCATGGGCTGAAGCCCCTTTGCGCACCACTGCGCAACTTTTTCCGGTCGGGCGGGCAGGATGGCCGGTCGTGCCAGCGTGCTCGGCCGGCCGTGGCCCTGCCCGGGACCACGCCGAGCGCGCCGCGGCGCGGAAGCTTCGGGCAATCCCACGCCCGCAGCCGGCGAACCGCCCACAGGCCCGCCCCAGAGAACGGATCTTGCCCGGAGACCCGGCGTCCGCGTTCCGCCGCCAAGCCCGTTCCACGGCTGGTCCTGGAGCACCCACAGGAGCGACCGACGTTGGATCGCCGTCCGCTGTCCAGGCTGGATCCAGACCTCCGGCGCCGCCTCGAGGTGGCGGCGGAGGTCACGCGCGCCAAGCTCGTGGACGTGCATTTCGCGCACGTGCTCGAGCTGATCGAGCGGGCGCGCGCGGACAACCTGCCGGCGGGCCGCGCGCTCGAGATCTACGCGCGGCTGCATCACCTCAGGGACGAGGATGCAGAGCAGTTGGCCAAGCGCGTGCTCGCGCACGTGGGTGGACGCGCCATCCGGCTCGCAGCGCTCGGCCGCGGCGATGAGCGGCTCAGCGACGTCTTCGAGGACGACGACGTGTTCTCCGTCTTCCGCCAGCTGCGCCGCCGACTCCGCGGGCGCCGCAACCACGAGCTTCGCCGCTGGGTCGAGCTCCACACCGCGCGCACCGAGCTGGCGCTGCTGGACGTACACGCGGACGGCGCGGCGCGGTTCATCGAGCTGGTGAAGCCGGAGAGTTCGCTCGGCGACGCGGTGCGCCTCTACGCCCGCGTCATGCAGGTCCGCGACTCGATCGTCGAGGCGCTCTACCTGCTCGCGCTGGACCGGCACATGGGCGGCGGCGCGCGACTCTGCCGACACCGCCGCGCGGCCGCCGGGCGCGGCCAGCCGCTCCGCCCGCGCGACGCTGGCAACCCTCACAATCCGGCGATCCGGGGGCGGGCGACAGGAGGAGGCAGGTGATGCTGCAACGCTTCGTCGCGCAGCACAGGCGCGTGCTCGCCCTGATCGCCGGGGCGGGGGCGGCCACCCACGTGATCAACATCGTCGTCCTGTCGGAACGCTGGAACGGGGCCGGCGAGGTGAGCACGGCGATGGCCACCTTGCTGCTCACCCCGCCCGTGCTCGGGCTCGCCGCGTTCTGGCTGCTCGGCTACGAGCACTGGGTCCGTGGGGCGCCGAGCCGCATCGCCAGGCGAGCCCAGCAGACCATGACGTGGCTCTTCGCCGTCGTCGTCGCAGCCGTCCTCGTGCAGGCGGCCATCCTGCTGCTCTGACGGCGCCCGGCGAAAAGCACCCTCACTGACTCTCCACCCACACCACCTCCGCCGGCCCCTCGTTGCCCGCACGGTCGACGGCGGAGACGGCCACGGCGACAGGCGCCGAAGCCCCCATTGCGAGCACGTGCGTGCGCGCAGCCCCCGGCACGAGCTCGATCGTCCACCCCTTCCCGTCCCACACCCGCACGACCCACACGAACGGTTCCTCGCCCTCCGCGGGGCGGAAGTCGAGCCGGATGCGTCGGGCGCCGTCTTCGCCGATCACACGCGCAGACGCCATCGGCGCGCCGGGCGGCTCCGCGTCGAGCCACGGCATCGGCGGCGGGAGCGCGGGCTCCGCGTACGCCTCGCGTTCCAGCCGGTCCGCGATGCCGTCGCGGTTCCCGAGCAACGCGCGTGCGCTGTAGAGGACGTGGCCGGACGCGCCGCGCGGCGAGAGCGCACGCGTGTGCCGCACCTGCTCCAGCACCTCGTCCGCCTTCCAGTCATGCCCTTCCGCACCGATGCGGTTGGGCGCGAGCCCCGGCCAGACGTGCCGGCCGAGCGTGTCCTGCGCGAGCCACCAGCCGAGCAGCGCGTCGAAGCCCTGCTCGGCCGCGTCGCCCCGCCAGTAGAGTTGCGGCGCCAGCCAGTCCACCCAACCCTCTTGCAGCCAGCGGCGTGAGTCCGCGTACAGCACCGCGTACGCGTCCATCCCTTTCACCGATGCAGGCTCGCCGGGCCGCCAGATGCCGAACGGGCTGATGCCGACCTTCACATGCGGCCGCTCGCGCTTCACCTCGCGGTACACGCGCTCGACGAAGCGGTCGATGTTCTCGCGCCGCCAGTCGTCCTTCGCCAGCGTGCCGCCCGCACGCGTGTACTTCGCGTACGACGCGTCGTCGGGAAACTCCAGCACACGGCCGCGCGCGTCCCGCTCCGGGTACGGGTAGAAGTAGTCGTCGAACACGACGCCGTCCACGTCGTAGCGCCGCACCACGTCGAGCACCGCCGCAACCGCCAGGTCCTGCGCCTCCACCTCGCCCGGGTCGAGCCAGAGCAGGCGGCCGTAGCGGCGCACCAGGTCGGGCCGCGCGCGCGTGACGTGCGTCTCCGCCGCGGGCCGCCCCGCCAGCGCGCTGCGCGCCCGGAACGGGTTGAACCACGCATGCAGCTCGAGCCCGCGCCGGTGCGCCTCCTCGACCGCGAACGCGAGTGGGTCCCAGTACGGCTCCGGCGGCTTGCCCATCTCTCCGGTGAGGTAGTCCGACCACGGTGCGAGGACGGTTGGGTAGATCGCGTCCGCCGCCGGCCGGACCTGGAGCAGCACCGTGTTCATGCGGAGTCGCTGGGCGAGGTCGAGGATGGCGAGGAGCTCCCGCTGCTGTTCGGCGGTGGAGAGCCCCGGCCGCGACGGCCAGTCCAGGTTCGCGACCGTCGCGACCCAGAGGCCGCGGAACTCGCGGGGCAGGGAGGGGATGTCGAGCGCAGGACGGGGGTCGGCGGCGACGTCGCGTAGCTCCGAACCCGGCGCACGCTGTGAGTCCGGCGCAGCGCCGGGATGCGGCGGGGCTGTCGTCGACGCTCCGACACCCGGTGGAACACCAGCGGAATCCGCGCGCGCCGGGGCGCGCGGCTCGGGCGCCGGCGCCTCGCGCGGGCCGACAGGCGCGCAGGCGGCGCCCGCCGCGAGCCAGAGGACGAGCGCCGCACGCCGCGCGAGCTTCACGGCACGAGCACGCGCATGCCCAGGTGCTTCACCCGGAAGGCCAGCACGTCGGCCGCCTCCTCGATCTGCTTCGAGGTCGGCTTGCCGGCGCCGTGGCCCGCGCGCGTCTCCACGCGGATCAGCACCGGCTTGTCACACGACTGCACCTCCTGCAGCCGCGCCGTGAACTTGAACGAATGGCCGGGGACGACGCGGTCGTCGTGGTCCGCCGTCGTGACCAGCGTGGCCGGATAGCACGTGCCCGGCTTCAGGTTGTGCAGCGGCGAGTACGCGTACAGGTAACGGAACGCCTCCGGGTCGTCCGGCGAGCCGTAGTCCGAGACCCACGCCCAGCCGATGGTGAACTTGTGGAAGCGGAGCATGTCCATGACGCCCACGGCCGGGTGCGCCACCGCGAACAGCTCCGGCCGCTGCGTCATCACCGCGCCGACGAGCAGCCCGCCGTTCGACCCGCCGCCGATCGCGAGCTTCTGCGGGCTGGTGTAGCCCTCGCGGATCAGGTACTCGGCCGCGGCGATGAAATCGTCGAACACGTTCTGCTTCCGCTCCTTCGTCCCCGCCCGGTGCCACTCCTCGCCGTACTCGCCGCCGCCGCGCAGGTTCGGCTGCGCGTACACGCCGCCCATCTCGAGCCACAGCAGGTTCGCGATTGAGAACGCCGGCGTGAGCGAGACGTTGAACCCGCCGTAGCCGTAGAGGTACGTGGGGTTCGAGCCGTCCAGCGCGATGCCCTTCCGGTGCGTGATGAACATCGGCACGCGGGTGCCGTCCTTGGACGTGTAGAAGACCTGCTTCGTCTCGTACTGCGACGGGTCGAACCCTTCGAGCTGCGGCGCCTGGAAGACCTCGTTGGTGCCGGTCTCGATGTCGTAGCGGAAGATCGTCGTCGGATAGAGGAACGACGTGAACGCGTAGAACAGCTCGGGCGAGTCCGGCTTGCCCGAGATCCCCGCGACGGAGCCGAGGCCCGGCAGCTCGAGCTCTCCCGCCGGCTCGCCATCGAGGGTGTAGAACCGCACCCGGCTCGCCGCGTCCTTCAGGTACACCGTGACCAGCTTCCCTCCCACGATCGCCGCGGCCTCGAGCACGTCCTCCGATTCGGGCACGATCGTCCGCCACTTGTCACGGGCCGGGTCACGCAGGTCAATGGCGACGATACGCTGCCGCGGCGCGTCCAGGTTCGTCTGCACGTAGAGCACGGGGCCCCGGTTGCCGACCACCGTGTAGGACGCGTCGAAGTCGTCGAGCAGCCGGACGACGGGCGCGGAGAGGTCCGGCTTCGCGGGGTCCTTCAGGTCGATGTAGTAGAGCCGGTTCTTCGGGTCCGTGCCGTGCCAGACGTAGATCAGCGCGTAGCGGCCGTCCTCGGTGATCTCCGCGTTGAAGCCCCACTCCGGCTGGTCCGGCCGCTCGTAGATCAGCCGGTCCTCCGACTGCGGCGTGCCGACGACGTGGTAGTAGAGCTTCTGGTTGCGGTTCTCCTGGAGGAGCTGCTCGCCCTCCGCGGGCTCCGGGTAGCGCGAGTAGAAGAACCCCCGGCCGTCCTTCGTCCAGGAGATGCCGGTGAACTTGGCCCAGCGGATGTGGTCCGCGAGATCGCGGCCCGTCGCGACCTCGCGCACGAAGAGCTCCTGCCAGTCCGATCCGCCGCTGGACGTGCTGTACGCCAGGTAGCGCGCGTCGTGGGAGACGGCGAGGCCGGAGAGCGCGACCGTGCCGTCCTCGGAGAGCGTGTTCGGGTCGAGGAGCACGCGCGGCTCCGCGTCCAGCGACGGCTGCACGTACAGGACCGCCTGGTTCTGGAGCCCGTCGTTCTTCGTGAAGAAGTAGAGCCCGCCCTCGCGGAAGGGCAGCCCGTACTTCGGGTAGTTCCAGAGCCGCGTGAGGCGCTCGCGGATCGCGTCGCGCTCCGGGATCGCGGCGAGGTGCGCGAAGGTGATGGCGTTCTGCGCTTCGATCCACGCCCGCGTCTCCGGGGAGTCCGTGTCCTCGAGCCAGCGGTACGGGTCGGGGACCTTGGTGCCGTGGTAGTCGTCGACGACGTCGACCTTCCGGGTTTCCGGGTACCTGATCCGCTCCTGCGCGGCAGCAGTCTGCGCCGTGATCGTCGATGCCATCAGTGCGAACGCAAGGGTTGTATGGCCGGTGCAGGCCCGCATGGCTCCGCCGCCCTCCGGTTCCGGGGTCCGATTCGCCCGTGATCCCCGTAGTATACCGTGCGGTGCGGGAGAGGCTCCACGGTGTGGGTGGGCGCAGGGCGAGAGCGGGCCGGTGCTGCGGACGGCGCGGCTGTCGGGTGACGGATCCGCGGTGGACCTCCGCTGGCCCGAATGGTTCAACTTCGAACCACGCCCCGCCCGCCGGCGTGCGCTCCCGCCAACGCGCGCTCGTACAGCGCCAGCACGTCGCCGCGCCCGAGCATCCCCAGCAGGCGGCCGGTCTCCGGGTCCACCACGGGCAGCGACGCAGCGCCGCGCACGCCCATGCGCCGCACGGCGTCCAGCAGCGAGTCCTGCGGCGTGACCGGGTCCACCGGGACCGCGATGTCGGCGGCGATCAGCGGCGCGGTCGCCTCCGGCGGCTCGGCGGCCAGCCGCACCAGGTCCGCGACGGTGATCACGCCCACCAGCCGCAGCTCGCTGTCCACGACGGGGAAATCGGTCTGTGCGCCCGGCTCCAGCCGCTCCAGCAACTGCGGGACCGTCGCCGCCTCGCCGATGACCTGCGGGTCCGGGTCGTAGGCGTCGGCCACGAGCTGGCCGGCGAGCACGTCTCGGTCCGCCCCGTGCTCCAGGACCTCACCCCTCCGGCGCAGCCAGCCGCTGTACAGCGAGTCCGCCTCGAGCCGCCGCGCGACGAGATACGCGATCACGGTGGTCAGCATCAGCGGCACCATGATCTGGTAGTCGTTCGTCATCTCGAAGACGATCAGGATCCCGGTGATGGGCGCGTGCGTGGAGGCGGCGACGACCGCGCCCATGCCGACCAGCGCGTACGCCTCGGGGCTCAGCGGCAGGTCCGGGAACAGCGAGGCGAGCGCCGCGCCGAACGCGCCGCCGGTCGCGGCGCCCACGTACAGCGCGGGCGTGAACACGCCGCCTGACCCGCCGGTGTTCAGCGTGATCGCGGTCGCGAGGATCTTGCCGAGGGCGAGCAGCAGCAGCGTGAACCACGGCAGGCGGCCGAAAAGGTCGAGCGGAATGGACAGGTGCCCATCGCCCACCAGCAGTCCGCCGGAGGCGAGCACGATCGCGCCGACCGCGATGCCGCCGACCAGCGGCAGCACGGGCGCGGGCAAGGTCGAGCGCTGCGCCATCGTCTCGGCGCGGAAGTAGAGGCGCACGAACAACGCTGCCATCACGCCCGCGAGCACGCCCAGGAGCGGGTAGAACGCGAAGATCTCGCGCGTCAGCGTGTAGCCGTATTCAGTGGGGATCGGGAACGCGGGGTGGTTGCCGAAAAACGAGTGCGAAACCACGGCGCCGACGACGCTCGCGACGACGACCGGCGGGAACGCCGCCACGGCGAGCGAGCCGAGGATCTCCTCGAGGGCGAAGAACGCGCCCGCGAGCGGCGCGTTGAACGCGGCCGAGATCCCGGCCGCCGCGCCCGCGGCGACGAGCACACGCACGCGCCCGGCGTCGAAGCGGAACGCCCGGCCGAGGAACGAGCCGATCGTCGACCCCAGCACCGCGACCGGCCCCTCGCTGCCTGCCGAGCCGCCGGCGCCCAGCGTGATGGCGCTCGCGGTCGTGCGCGCCAGGGCGGGCCGTGTCGGGATGTAGCCGCCGCGGCGGGCGACGGCGAGCTGCACGTCCGGCACGTTCAGCCCCTCGTGGCCACGGCCGAGCCGCCGCATCACCCACCACGCCGTGTACATGCCCGCCGCGGTCAGCAGCGGCCGGTACAGCACGAACGGCCCGCTCCCGATCTGCTCGAGCGGCCACTGGAAGAAGGCGATGTAGGCGAGGTCGATGAGCTTGTAGAACGCGGCGACGCCGAGCCCGCCGGCAGCGCCGATGGCGACCGCGAAGCCGAGCAGGACCGCGTTCTCGCTGATCTCGAGCCGGCCGAACCACTCGACGAACGCGCCCCAGCCGCTGGTCGCGACGTTCGCGGGTAGACGCGCGACCCGTCGCGTGCGCACCACGGTCTGGAGCCAGCGCCGGCGCAGCAGGTGCTGCAGGAGCCAGCGCCGGCGCCGGGACGGCAATGGGTCTCCGGGCTGGGGGCGATCCGGATCCATTTACGGAGAAGCGCGATACCGCCTCAGGGTGCGGAGACACGACGGCACGCGGCGCGGCCCCGGGTCATGGCTCCAGGTCGAGCGGCTCGGTGCGGACCGCGGCACCACGGTCCGTAGGGGAATGATGCGACGGGAGCGGCGCGGGCGGAAGGCGCTCCGGCGCAGCCCGGCTCACTCCGGGTTCGACGTCGGCTCCGAACGAGCCGCCGCCCTCAGAACTCCCCGATCAGGCCGATCTCGGGCTCCAGCTCGTAGCCGAGCTGGCGGCGCACCGTCTCCTGCGCGAAGTCCATGAGCCAGCGGACCTCGGCCGCGGTGGCGCCGCCCAGGTTGACGATGATGTTGGCGTGCTTGTGGAAGATCCCCGCGCGGCCGTGGACGTAGCCCTTGAGGCCGCACTGATCGATGAGCCGGCCCGCGCCGATGCCCTCGATCTTCTTGAAGATCGAGCCCGCGCACGGGTAGAGCCACAGGTCGGGGTGCCGCTCGTCGCGCCAGGCGAGGTTCTCGCGCATCACGGAGCGGAGCTCCTCGACCGGCTGGGGCTCGAGCCGGAAGGTGGCGGAGAGCACGATGTCCTGGCGCTCGTGCAGCACCGAGTAGTCGTAGCCGAACTTCATGTACTCGGGGCCGACGACGCGGCGCTCACCCTCCTGGGTGAGCAGCTCGCACGACTCGAAGACCTCGGCGATGAAGCACGTGCGCTCGCGGTCGGGCGGCGGCGAGAGGAAGTGCAGGTTCTGCCAGATCGCCCCGCCCACGGTACTGGGGATGCCGACGTAGTGGTGCAGCCCGCCGAGCCCGCGCTCGACGCTCGCGACGATCAGGTCCGGGAAGATGACCTCGCCGCTCGCCGCCCACACCCGGTTGTCCTCGCGGAACTCCATGCCGCGGGCCTCGTTGCGGATGACCAGGCCGCGGAACCCGCGGTCGCCCACGAGGATGTTGGCGCCGAGGCCGAGGATGAAGTACGGGATCTCCAGCTCGCGAGCGGCGAGGACCGCGTTCGCGAGCTCATCCGGCGTCCGGGCGCGGTAGAAGAGGTCGGCCGGGCCCCCGATCCGGAACGTGGTGTAGGGCGCGAGCGGGACGTCCCGCTCGATGCGGTCCTGCCCGAGTCGGCGGGCGAGCTCGCGCACCCGGTGCGTCGAAGCGAGATCCGCGATCACCACCCCACGGAATGTGCGAGATGATGGGTCTGGCGCGACCGCATGATCGGCGGCTGCGCGCGGCCCGGCAACGGCGGGCACTTGCCGCCGCGGATGATCACGACACGGCCGCGCCGCTCCTCGTCGTCCCCCTGGCCGTTCCCGGCCGAGGCGCCCCACTGACCCTTGGCGCGGCCGACCGAGCCGGGCACGTGCAGAGCCACGCCCGGAGGCAGGGCGTACTCCTCTTCCTCCTCGCCGTCCTGCACAGGAGACGCCTCCAGCGCCTCGGCCACCGTTGCGGGCTCCGCCGGCTCGCCCGGCAGGTCCCCGCCGCCGGGGGCGGCATCCGACTCGGCGCTCGGCAACGCCGCGGCCGGCACGTCGGTGACGTCGGCCACCGCAACCGCAGCGTCCGCCGCGTCGGCCATCGGGTCGGGAGCGGCCTCGGCCTGCACCGCGATGTGCGCCTCGGCTGCGGACGACGCCACGGCTGCCACGGCCGGCGACGGCGCCACGGCTTCTACGGCCGGCGCTTCCCGCAACGCGACGACCTGCATCACGGGCTCGAACAGCACCGGAACGGCTTCGGAGGTTTCGGCTTCCCTGGCCTCCCGCGCATGGTCGAAGGCGGGTACCGAGAAGCGGATCAGCGCGAACGCCGTCGCGTGCACCGCCACCGAGACGGCGATGCCCGCGGTCACGGCCCGCGCGTGGGCCCGGTCCTGCCGCTCGTGCCGTTCCATTGCCGACCTCCAGGTTGCGGCACCCGCCGGCGCACCGCGTCGCCCGTGCACCGGCCGCGCACTCCCCACCGACCGCCCGATCACCGTAATACTGGACCCCTCGATCACCGGTTCCGGTCACATCGCGGGGCCGGAAGCTCCGTGGCATCCTCGCACGGGCGGCGTCCTGGTCCACGACTGCACATGCCGCGCCGCTGACCCTTTCGCCCCCGCCCTCACGGCTGTACTATCCCCCGCGACAGACAGGGGTGCTGGGGCCGAACGCCCCGGCTGAGATCATACCCTTTGAACCTGATCCGGGTAATGCCGGCGCAGGGAGTCTGCTTCTCGGGCCGCGGGCCATCCCGCCCTCTGCACCCTTCCTGTCCCCATACACGGCTCACCTTGGCGGGAAGGGACAATCGATGAGCTTCGCCAGACAACAACTCGAGCGCCTCGCGCCGCTGTGGGACCGCATGCTCCGGCACCGGTTCCTCATCGAGACGCGCGACGGCACGATCCCGTTCGACACGTTCGCCCGCTGGATGCGGCAGGACTACCTGTTCGTCGAGGCCGCGATCCCGTTCATCGGCGCCTTGATCCCGAAGGCGCCGCCCGAGCACTGGCCTCTGCACTCCAGCGTCATCGCCATGCTCCAGAAGGAGCTGGAGCTGTTCCGCGAGCGCGCCGCTGCGGTCGGCGTGGACATGACCGGCATCCGCCCGACCTTCATCAACCACGCCTACGTCCAGTTCCTCATGGCGACGGCGTACCGCAACAGCTACGCGGAGGCGTTCACCGTCCTCTACGCCGCGGAGAAGGCGTACCACGACTCGTGGAGCGTGGTGAAGCAGGGCATCGACCCGGACTCGGTGTGGGCGCCGTTCGTCGAGAACTGGGCCGGCGATGCGTTCGCGCAGTACGTCGCCGACCTCGAGCACGAGCTGGATGCGCTGGCCGCTGCCGCGGGCGAGGCCGAGCGCGCGCGCATGGCCGAGCTGTTCGAGACGACGACGCGCTACGAGATCGCGTTCTGGGAGATGGCCGTCACGAACGAGGACTGGCCGGGGATCGTGGACGCGTCGTCGTCGGCGGCTGCCCACCGCTCGCCCGAGGCGCACACCGTTGCCGCAGGAGGTACGCGATGAGTGCCGCCGTCACTACGCAGACATTGCTGACCGACGCGTTGTACGCCGCCGCGAAGCCGATCTGGGACGCGCAGCTCGAACACCCGTTCGTGCGCGGCATCGGCGATGGCTCGCTCGACGAGGTGCTGTTCCGCAACTGGGTCGTTCAGGACTACGCGTACCTGAAGGAGTTCGCCCGGGTGTTCGCGTGGGCCGTGGCGAAGGCGCAGCGGCTCGAGTCCATCGGCTGGTACGCCGCGGTGCTGAATCTCACGCTGAACACCGAGATGGAGTTGCACCGCAAGTACGCCGCACGGTTCGGGATCTCGACCGCCGAGCTCGAGGCCGCGGAGGTCTGGCCGACGACGCGCGCGTACACCGACTTCCTCGTGCGCACCGCCGCGGACGGCGACATGGCCGACCTGCTCGCCGCGCTGCTGCCCTGCGCCTGGGGCTACGTCTACATCGCGGAGCGGCTCGCCGCCGGCTCGCCGCCCAGCGACCAGCGCTACGCCGACTGGATCGCGATGTACACGTCAGAGGAGTTCCGCGAGGCGGCCGAGTGGCTCAAGGCCGAGCTGAACCGCGAGGCCGAGGGCGCGACCACGGAGAAGCGCAAGCGGCTCGAGGCGCTGTTCGTGCAGTCCAGCCGCTACGAGTGGCAGTTCTGGGAGATGTGCTGGCGCGGGGAGGCGTGGCCGGTGTAGCACCCCGGTTCACCTCTTGCACCGCATCGTCGATAGCCGGCGCCCCGCCCGCGGGGCGCACCGGGTGACGGAGCCGGCCGGCAGCGTGTCCGCCGGCTCTCACACGTTCCGGAGGGCGCGACCATGGCCCGCTACGACGATGCCTACGACATCCGCCACCGCAGCGTGCTGCCCGGCGGGCCTCACGCCCGCCCCATGCTGGCCGGGCCGCCGCTCGGCTACGGCTATCCATCGGACGAGGACGACATCGCGCCGGGCTACTACACGGGCGGGGGCGCCTACCGCCAGGTGACCGACCGTCCCTACCTCGCCGAGCGCGGGCTGCTCCGGCGCTCGGATTACCGGCGACTCGGCCGCCGCGGCCGCGACTGGGGCCGTGACCCGCGCGGCGAGGTCGGCGGGCCGTACGTCGGCGAGTACCGGGCACGGCTCGAGCGGGAGCGCTACGGCCGCACCCTCGGCCCGCCGGAGGAGTACCGCGGCGGGTGGGACACCCTGTCCGCCTACCGCGACCCGGACGACCCCTGGTGCGGCTACCGCTTCCTCTTCTCCGGCTACCAGGGCCGCCGCTCCGACCGGGGCGTGGGCGGCCCCGCCCCGCGCTGGGGACGCCGGCGAAGGTAGCCGCCGACCGGACCCACGGCTCGGCAGGACTCCCGCAAAGGCGCGGAGGCCGCGGCTGAAGCCGCGGCCTCGAGCTTCTCCTTCGCCCAGCTCAGCGGGACTCGCGCAAAGGCGCGGCGACCGCAGGGCAGAGAAAACGCGCGGGGGGTCGTTCCTCGCCCCTCGGGCGTTCTGGAGGGCGGGATTGCAATCATCCGCGGCTCGCCCCACCATCCGACCGAGAACGAAGCTGGACCTCTCCAACCGAAGTAGGACCTGCCATGCATCGTCTGTCGCGCGTGCTCGCAGTTCCGCTGCTCTGCACCCTCGCGTCGTCCCCCGCTCTAGCCCAGCACGGTGGGCCGGGCCCGGAGACGTACGACCTCGTCATCGCCAACGGCCGCGTGATCGATCCCGAGTCCGGGCTGGACGCGGTCCGCAGCATCGGCATCCGCAGCGACCGCATCGTCACGATCGCGGAAGGGCCGCTGCGCGGCGCACGGGTCATTGACGCCGCCGGCCTCGTCGTCGCGCCCGGGTTCATCGATCTCCACCGCCACGGCCAGGACGAGGAGAACTACCGCTACGCGGTTCTGGACGGCGTGACGACCGGGCTCGAGCTGGAGGTCGGCGTCGGGGACGTGGACGCCTGGTACCGCGAGCGCGAGGGTGGGCAGCTCATCAATTACGGCGCCGCCGTCGGCCACATCCCCGTCCGCATGGCGGTGCTCGGCGACCCGGGCGAGTTCCTGCCCAGCGGCCCCGGCGCGGACCAGCCGGCCTCGCCCGAACAGATCGCGGAGATCGTGCGCCGGATCGACCGCGGGCTGCGGGAGGGCGCCATCGCGGTCGGGCTCGGCACCGCCTACACGCCCGCCGCCTCCCGGGACGAGATCATCGAGGTCCTGCGCGTGGCCGCGCGCCACGGCGCATCCGCGCACATCCACACGGGCGGCCCGCTGCGCGGCATCATCGGCGCCATCGAGGCGGCGGCCGAGGCCGGCGCGGCGCTGCACATCGTGCACATCAACAGCACGGCCGGCTCGCGGATCGGGGAGATGCTCGACACCGTGTCCGCCGCGCGCGCCCGCGGCCAGGATGTGACGACCGAGGCGTATCCCTACGCCGCGAGCGCCACCCGCATCGAATCCGCGCTGTACGACGACTGGGAGAGCCAGCCCGACGAGTGGTTCCAGGCGTTCGAGTGGCCGGAGACCGGCGAACGGCTCACCAGGGAGACGTTCGCGAAGTACCGCGCCGTTGGCGGCACCGTCATCCGCCACGGCAACCGCGAGGAGAACGTGCGCATCGCCATCGCGAGCCCGCTCACCATGATCGCGAGCGATGGCGGCCCGAACCGCGATGGCAAGGGCCACCCACGCGGCGCTGGCAGCTTCACCCGCGTGCTGGGCCGCTACGCACGCGACGAGGGCGTGCTCACCCTCGCGGACGCGCTCGCCAAGATGACCATCATGCCTGCACGACGGCTCGAGGCGCGCGTGCCGGAGATGAAGGACCGCGGCCGGATCCGCGCCGGCGCGTTCGCCGACCTGGTCATCTTCGATCCGGACCGCGTCATCGACCGCGCCACCTACCGCGAGCCCGTGCTTCCGCCCGACGGCATGCGCTACGTCATCGTGAACGGCGTGCCGGTCGTCGAGAACGGCCGCATCGTGGAAGGAGTCCGGCCGGGCCGCGCGATCCGCGCTCCGATCACGGCCGGCGCGACCCGCTGAAGCGGACCGCCCCCGGCGTCGCTTCGACGCCGGGGGCGACGGCCGACCCCGATCGGCGTTGCCGCGCTGAGCGCGGGCATCGAGTGCCTCTGTGCGATCCCCTTGCTGGTCGGCTGAGCGACGAGCCGGCCGCGCTCCCGTCCACGTCCCCAGCGCCTCGCGCGTTCCATTGACTGACCGCCGGCCGGGGCCCGCCCCGAGGCCGCGCTGTCCTCGCAGCGACGGCGTGCAGCCGTCGCCGACCCGCATCGCCCGTCGGACAACGCAGGAGGAGCTCGCATTGCAATGGCTCGGCCGGCCGACCTCTCGTTGGCCATCCGCGTCTCCGTGGTGCTCGTCTCCGCGCTCTTCGTCGCGTGCGGCGATCGCGAGTCCGTCAGCCCGGAGGCGTCGGATCCGGTTGCCGTGGTGGACATCCCGTTTTCCGGGATCACGGCCCCCGGCGCAGCGGCCGCGTTCAACGCGGCGAACACCGCAACGGTCCGCATCACGGCCGGCGCGACGACGGTGCTGGACACCGTCTTCGCGTTCACTCCGGCCGACCGTCTGCGACTCGCGTTCCGCACCCCGCGCAACGAACCATCCGGCAGCCTCACGCTCGGGCTGAGGCGCGGCGTGGACCTGCTGTTCCGCGGCTCGGGCGCCGTCGCGGTGCTGCAGGGCGACACGACCGAGGTGACCATCCGGCTCGAGCCCGTCCCCGTGCGGGTGGACGTGACGGATGAGGTGCCGGTCTTCACGGCGATCGGAGACATGCACCGGCTGGAGGCCGTCGCCCTGTTCGCGACCCGCGACACGATCCCGGACCCCACGATCCAGTGGTCCAGCGCGAACCAGCAGGTCGCGACGGTCACCATCGAGGGCCTCGTCATCGCCCGGGGCGAGGGGGCGACATGGGTGCACGCGCGGGCCGACGAGGCCCGCGACAGCGTCCGGATCGAGGTCACGCCGGTCGTCACATCCGTCGTCGTCACCGCCCCGCTGACGCGGATCCCCGTTGAGACCAAGATCCAGCTCCGGGCCTCGGCCCACGACCGGCGCGGCAGCCTGTTGAACCGCACGCTGGAGTGGTCCAGCTCCGACCCGGCCACTGCGACCGTGGACGGCAGCGGGCTGGTTTCGGCCACCGGCGTGGGCACGGCGACCATCTCCGCCACGACAGGGGGCGTCAGCGGCAGCGCCGAGATCACCGTCCATCCTCCGCTCGGGCACTGGACGCCGCTCAGGCCGATGCCGCAGGAGCGGACCGAGATCAGCGCGGCGACGGACGGGCAGCGCATCTACGTGGTCGGCGGCTTCGCGCCGGACGGGAGTCGGGTCGTGGCGCCGCGCGCCATGCACATCTACGACCCCGCGACGGATGCCTGGACGACGTCGCCCGACTCCATTCCGGAGGGAGTCAACCACGCGGGGCTGGTGTACCTCGACGGCAAGCTCTACCTCGTGGGTGGGTTCCGCGGCGCGACGTTCGACCCCATCGATGCCGTGTGGATCTACGACATCGCCGCCGGGACCTGGACCGCCGGGCCTCCGCTGCCGACCGCCCGCGGCGCCATGGCCGTCGCGGTGCTGAACGGAAAGATCCACGTGATCGGCGGCAACGCCGCGAACGCGGGCGCACTCAACCCCGCGGAGCACAACGTGGGCCCGGACGCGAGCTCGGTCGGCACGCACGAGGTGTTCGACCCCGCGACGGGGCAGTGGACCCGGCTGCCGCCGATGCCCACGGCGAGGAACCATGCGGGCGCCGCGGTGCTGAACGGCCGCATCCACGTCTTCGCCGGCCGCGTCGGCAGCAACGACACGCTCTTCGTCCACGAGGTGTTCGACCCGGCGACCAACGCGTGGACCACCGCGCCGCGCGTGCCCACGGGGCGCAGCGGCGTCGCGGTCGTCGTGTTCGGCGGCGAGGCGTACGTGTTCGGCGGCGAGGCGTTCGCCACGCAGGAGGTCACGTTCCGCGAGGCCGAGCGCTACGACCCGGTCACCAACCAGTGGGAGCTGGTGCCGCCCATGCCTACCGGCCGCCACGGCCTCGGCGCCGCGGTGGTGGGGGAGTTCATTTACGTGATCGCCGGCGGCCCCAGGCCGGGCTTCTGGTACAGCAACGTCAACGAGCGGTTGACGGTCACGATCCCGTGACCGCGCCGGTCATCGCGTGAACGGCGCGATCCGAGGCGCCGGGTTTCGACGTCGACGAAGCGATGGCGACGCGTCGTCGGCCCGCGGTCAGTGGCAGGGCCGGCCGCGGTAGGTGGGCCTGGGGTCCGAAGTGACGATGGTCCGCGGCGCGGGGCAGCCCACGACCCACACCGCGACGGCCGCGCCCCGGGGGTCCAGCCCCGCCGCCGTGAGCCAGCCGCGCTTCACCCTGCCGACGGCGCCCGGCTCGTACAGCGGCGCGCCGCCCGGGTCGTCGGCCGCGTCCGGCCCTTTGATGAGGGCCGACGTGCCGATGGCGGGAATCGGGGGCACGTCCAGCCGCAGATCGAACACCGTGCCCGCGAGCCCGGGCGTGGGCTCCGGCACCGCGGCGAGGTCCGGCGACGCGGGCCCCGGAGCGATCGCGGCCAGCGCCTCCGGCTCGCGGATCCGGATCACCTCCGGCAGGCGCTCCGGCGCGACGGGAGGCGACGTCTCGATGCGCAGCAAACGGAGCGTCGTGTCGGGCCGGACCGCCTGCGGTTCCACCCGGAGCTGCACCAGCGCGAACGCGAGCGCGTGCACGGCGAACGAGACCGCGATGCCGATCCCGATCGAGCGGCGTCGGAGCGCCTCGTGCCGTCCGCGTCGATCCATCTGCCGTGCCCTCCATCCGGTGTGGCAGCCCATATTAGGGTTGCGGCCCGCCCCATCGCCACCCCGTTCCGGCCGACCGCCTTCCGCCAGCCCCGCGCCCGGGGTATGTTTTGCGCCGTTCGCGATGCATCGATGGAACTCGAACCGAAGACCCTGACGTGTACGATCACCAGGCACTCGTCCGTCTCCTCGCCAGCCGCGCCTACCGCGAAGGCGAGTTCGTTCTCTCGTCCGGCCGCAAGAGCAACTTCTACCTCGACGCCAAGCAGGTCACCTACGACCCGGTGGGCATCCGCCTCGTGGGCGAGGCCGTCTACGAGCTCATCATGCCGTTCGGCGTCCAGGCCGTCGGCGGTCTCACCATGGGCGCCGACGCCATCGTCGCCAGCGTCGCGTTCCTCTCGGGCGAGCGCGGCACGCCGATCCCCGGCTTCATCGTCCGCAAGGAGCCCAAGCAGCACGGGCTCCAGAAGGCCATCGAAGGCGTCTTCCCGCCGGGCGCGCGCTGCGCCATCGTCGAGGACACGCTGACCACCGGCGCGTCCGCGCTCCGCGCCGTGCAGGCGGTGCGCGACGCCGGTGGCGAGGTCGCCGTCGTCGTGGCGCTCGTGGACCGTCAGGAGGGCGGCGCCGCAGCCATCGAGAAGGAGGGCATCGAGTTCCGCGCCGTCACCACGGTCGCGGAGATCCGCGAGGCGTTCCATGCCGGGAAAGGATGAGCGAAAGGCCGCCTGCGGGCTGACCCGCCAGGCGGCCGTCGCCGCGCGCTGCAGACCGGACGCTGCGCCCCACCACCGCGCACGCCCGCTCGCCTCACGGCTGCCTCGGCCGGCCCCGCCCTCGCCCGGGAGGCGGGGAAACGGGGGCAGGCCCTGGCCTCAATCCTTGTACGGATCGTACTCGTTCTCGCCCGCCATCACCACGATCAGCGGCCGCAGCGTGTGCAGCACCTCGATGGTCGAGCCCTGCGCCGCGAGCACCTCGGGCAGCCGCCGGTAGACGTGCGGGCTCTCGTCCAGCCCGCCGCCGCGGAGCACCACGCCCTTCTTCCGCACCCACTCGTGCATCATCTCCGGGGTCACCAGCCCCGGCTTCAGCACCTTGCCCGAGCGGCGCTTGCGCTTCCCCGCCGCGGCCGTGCGGCTCATGATCCGGCCGGCGCCGTGCACCGTGGAGTACAGCGCGGCGCGCTGCTCGGCGAGCGTCTCCTCGTCGGCACGCTCGGGGGGCGTGCCCTGGACGATCACCGCGTCATCCCCCATCGAGCCGCCGATGAAGCCCTTCTGCCCGGGGAACGCCGGCGTGGCGCCCTTCCGCACGACAATGAACTCCTCGCCGTCGTGCGTCTCGCGCCAGGCGTAGTTGTGGTGGTTGTGGACGAGCTCCAGCTCGCGGCCGCCCATGATCTGCACCACCTTGCGCGCCACCCACTCGCGGCCCGCGTACGCGTAGCGCCCAGCCAGCTCCATCAGGTGCCAGTAGTCGTGGCCGAGCGGACTGTCCAGCGCGAGCAGCACCTCACGCTCCGGCACCCGCTCGCCCCAATTGCGGCCCTGCCCGAGGGCGAGGAAGCCGGAGGCCACGGTGTAGCCGAAGCCGCGCGAGCCGAAGTGCACGCCGACCCACAGCCGGTCCTGCTCGTCGGCGAACACGTCCACGTAGTGGTTGCCGCTGCCGACCGTGCCGAGCTGCGACCGCGCCTTCTCCCGGAGATCGTGGCGGTGCCTCGCCGGGACGGCGTCCCACGCCGGGTCGTCGAACAGGGGGTGGTCCACCGGCGCATCGTCCGCCGTGTTCTTGCGGCCGATGCCGAAACTGACCTGGTCCTGGATCTCGTCGGCCAGGGCGTTCAGCCGCCGGCGGACCTCCTCTTCGCTCCTGCCGAGGTCCGCGAGCGTCAGGTCCGTCCGGATCGCGGCGTTGCCGCACGCGATGTCGAAGCCGACGCCCACCACGGAGACCTTGTCGCGGTACGCCGCCACGCCGCCGATCGGCATCACGTAGCCGACGTGCCCGTCCGCCATGAGCGCGGCCCGCTCGGCGCGCTGCGCAACGGTCTGGATCTGCGCCAGGGTCTCCTGGTCGTGCTGTCCGAAGATCTTTATCCGCATGTTCGGTTCGGAAACTCCAACAGCGACGAAGTCTCTGCCATCTGGATGAACCCGGCCGGCCCGGCAGTGGTGCCCGCGTGACCCGGCCGGCCGCGACGCGATCGAGCCGCCGAGCCCCCGGCCCTACGCCTGATGAGCGCTGGGCTCCAGGCCCTGAAGTTCGAGGCCTGCTGATCGGCCGAGTCCCGCGTGTGTGCGCGCCGCGAGGGCGAGGCGGGCACCTGTCCAGCCGCCTCGGCCCGTTTCCCTCCGCCGTGGCGCGCCGCCTGCGATGCGCCTCCCTGACCGCGACGCGCCTGGCCGACGCGCAAGCCGGATAGAGTATTCGATCCCCTGCCCGGACGCACGAGGCGCGCCGGACACTCGCCACGACCCCGCGCGGGTCGGAGACCGCGGCGTCGCACGCCATGATCCTGAGGTTCCTGGGCACGAGAGGCGAGATCGAGGCGCGCACCCGCGCGCACCGGATGCACGCGTCGCTCGAGGTGGCGTACCGCGGCCGCAGCGTGATGATCGACTGCGGTTCGGACTGGCGTGAGCGGGTGTGGCGGCTCGCGCCGAGGGCCATCGTGCTCACGCACGCCCACCCGGACCACGCCGGCGGGCTCGTGGACGGCGCGCCCTGCCCGGTCTGGGCCACGGAGGAGACGTGGCGCGCGCTCGAGCGTTACCCCGTCGCGGACCGGCGCGTCCTCCGGCCCCGCGTCGCCACGCGGATCCGGGGCATCACGTTCGAGGCGTTCCCGGTGGTGCACTCGCTCATCGCGCCGGCGGTCGGCCTGCGGATCACGGCCGGCCGTGCACGCGTCTTCTACGTGCCGGACCTGGTCTCCATCCCGGACCGCGCCGCGGCGCTGCGGGACGTGGACATTTACGTGGGCGACGGCGCTTCGCTCGTGCGCCCGCTGGTGCGCCGGCGGGATGGCACGCTGATCGGCCACGTGGCGGTGCGCACGCAGCTCGGCTGGTGCGCGAAGGAGGGCGTGCCACGCGCCATCATCACGCACTGCGGCAGCCAGATCGTGACGGCGGACGGGCGCGCGGTCGCCGCCCGCGTGCGCGCCATGGGCGAGGCGCGCGGGGTGCGGGCGGAGGTGGCGCGGGACGGGCTGGAGGTGCGGCTGCCGTGAAGCGCCCGGTCAGCCGGCTGCCGTGAAGCGCCCCCGGCCGCCGTGAAGCGCCTCCTCAGTCGCTCGCGCTCCGCGTGGTCAGCTCCTTGACCAGCCGGTACAGGAACTCCTGCCCCTCGTAGAACGCGGCGGCCGGGATGTGCTCGTCCATCCCGTGGGCGTTGGTCTCGCCGTAGAACAGGCCCGAGACGCCGTACACCGGGATCCCCGCGTTGCGGAGGTACAGGCCGTCGGTCGCGCCGGTGGACATGGTCGGCACTACGGGCACGCCCGGCCACATCTCGGCCGTCACCCGCTCGATCGCCCCCAGCACCTCCGCCGTCAGCGGCGAGGGCGGGCTGTCCTTGGCTTCGTCCACCGGCGTGATCCGCAGTGTCGGCACCGCCGCGACGCGCTCCAGCGTGCGCTGCACCTCCCCGGGGTCCTCGTCCGGCAGCAACCGGCAGTTCACGTTGGCGCGCGCACGCTGCGGCAGCGCGTTGGGCGCGTGGCCGCCCGAGAGCATCGTCGCGACGCACGTCGTCCGCAACATGGCGTTCAACCGAGGATCTGCGCTCAGAGTGCGGATCGCCGCGGTGTCGGACTCGTCCGCGAGCAGCCGCCGGATCGCGTCGGCCTGCTGCGGTCCGACCAGGGCTGCGGAGCGCTCGAAGTACGCGCGCGTCACCTCGTTCAGCCGTACCGGGAACCGGTGCGCCGCGATGCGCACGAGCGCCTGCGCCAGCTCGTTGATGGCGTTGTCCTCCCGCGGCTGCGACGAGTGGCCGCCCGGGTTCGTCACCTCCAGCGTGAAGTCCAGGTACTTCTTCTCCGCCGCCTGCACCGTGTTCGCCACACGGCGCCCGTTCTCCACGATCCCGCCGCCGCCCTCGTTCAGCGCGAACGCCGCGTCGATGAGGTCGCGGCGGTTCTCCAGCAGCCAGCGCACGCCGTTGGCCGGCCCGCCTTCCTCATCCGCCGTCAGCGCCACGACGATGTCCCGGTCCGGGACGTATCCCTCCTCCTTCATGCGGATGAGGTTGGCGATGTAGATCGCCGCCTCGTCCTTGTCGTCCGCCGTGCCGCGCCCGTAGAACACGCCGTCCCGCTCGGTCAGCTCGAACGGCGGCACCGTCCAGTCGGCGGGGTCCGCCTCCACCACGTCGATGTGCGCGAGGAGGAGGATCGGCTTCTCCCCCGTATCACGCCCCCGCAGCCGCGCGACCAGGTTCCCCTTGCGGGGCATCGGCTCCACGACGACGACGTCCTCCTCCGGGAACCCGGCGGCGAGCAGCCTTCGCCGCATCGCCTCCGCCGCGGCGGTGTTGTCGCCTTGGCTGTCCGTCGTGTTGATCGCGACCAGCTCCGCCAGGATCTCGCGGGCGAGCTGCTGCCAGCGCTCCGGCGGCCTCGGGCCAGGCGGCGCGGCGTGCTCGGGCTGCGCCGCGAGGGGAGCGGCGATGATGAGGGCGGCGAGCAGGGCGGGCGGGGTGAGTGGCCGAAGCATCACGAGACCTCCAGCGCTCGGGTTCCGCGCTTGCCCGGATTCCGCGCGGCAGGAGCTCCAGCAGTCTGATGGCGTGCGGCGGCTCCCGCGGCGGGCGGCGTTCCCCGTGGCGGCCGACACGCCTCGCTGCGGCCGCGCCGGCCGCAGCGCGATCAGACGCGCCCGGAGCGTGCTCGGTCGCACGGTGCGGCGAAGAGTAGGGCCCATGCGACCACGCCGAAAGAGAGGCCACGCCGGATGAGCGGCTCGGGCGACGCACGGCAGGCCGCCGCGGGCGCCGCCCAATCCCCGATCGTCGCGGCGTCCACCTGCTCGCGGCGGCGCCCCCCGCGCATCGCGGCGCCGAGGCGCCGCACTCGTCCATGCGCGCCCCGGAGTTTTCCACGTCCCAGGCGCGAATATCCACCATCCAGGCGCGAGTTGTCCACAACGGGCGCGGAAAAGCGGGCGTAGTCGCGGGCCGACGGCGCTTGCCGGACGCCGGTCGCTGGTCACCGCTCGCCGGATGTCGCTCGCCGGTCGCCGGTCGCCGGTCACGGGTCGCTGGTCACCGCCCGCTGCCCGCCGGTCGCCGCTCGCCGGTCGCCGCCCACCGCCACAACGCCCGTCGCTGCGCGGGATCGCCGCGGCAAAGCCCCCGACTCGTCTGAGCTGAGGACGACGCGTTGGATCCATCCCGCGCGCGGCGCGGCAAAGCTCCATCGCCCGGACGGACTGCGTCGCGAATGTGGAAGTTAACCGCCTCCGGCGCGGCCAACGCCCCGTGCCGCCCCCCGGCCGCGCCGCGACCATGGAGGTTGGCCGCGCCTGCGGCGACCTGCCGACCCGGCCGCGGCGGCTTCCTACACCCGACGCGGGCTCCACACTCGCACCGGCTTTCAGACCCGCACCGGCTTTCACACCCGCACCGGCTCCACACACCCGCCGCCGCCTCCACACCCGTATGGCCTCCACGCTCGCGGCTGCCTCTACACCCGGCGGGCCTGCCTCACCCGCCAGTCTGCCACACTCGCCCCGGCCTCCACACCCGCGACGGCCCTCCCGACCCGCGGCGGCTCTCTTGACCCCGCGGTGTCCTCCGTGCGCGGGCGGCCGTGCGCCGCACCACGCTGCACTCGCCTCACCCCGCGGCCGGCCGCTCCCGGCGACCGGGATGACGGAGAGCGCATCGTGCCGCCCCACCGGCCCACGGCCGCCCCCGGCGACCAGGCCCGCCCCCCCGCTGCGCCCGCCAACCTCCCCCTCGCGCCACACTGGCGCCGGCCGGGCTCTCTGGGTATGCTTGAGAGTACCGCTAACGGCGCCGCGGGGCGGACAGCCCCGTCCCGCTCTCATCCAGGAGGTCACACCAATGCGTAGGTCGGGGCTGATCGTCGGAGCCCTGCTGCTGCTCGTTACTTCCGTCGGGGCAGGGTTCATTGTCCAGAATCGCGGGCCGCGCGACGCTGCCCGCCTGTTCGCCCAGGTCTTCCAGCACATCGAGCGCAACGCCGTCGAGCCGCTGGACCGGAACGCCATCTACGAGATGGCCACCCGCGGACTCATCGAGCAGCTCGACGACCCGTACGCCGCACTGTACTCGCCCGAGGAGATCGCCCGCTTCTCCCGCGAGCAGGTCGGCTCCGCCTACGGCGGGCTCGGCATGCAAATCGAGGACCAGCGCGGCGTCGCCACCGTCACCCGCGTGTTCCCCAACTCGCCCGCGGAGCGCGGCGCCGTGCGCCCGGGCGACCGCATCGTCGAGATCGACGGCGAGCCCACCCGCGGCCTGAAGCTGGAGGAGGTGTCCAGCCGCCTGCTCGGCCGGCCCGGCACCGAGGTCGAGGTCACGTTCGTACGGGCGGGGGTGGACGAGCCGATCCGCGGCCGCTTCACCCGCGCCATCATCCACATCCCGGCCGTGCCGTTCGCGATCCTCCTCGACGACGGCGTGGGCTACATCCCGCTCCAGCGCTTCAACGAGAACGCCGGCGAGGAGGTCGCACAGGCGGTGCGCTCGCTGCGGCGGCAGGGCGCGTCCGCCTTCATCATCGACCTGCGCGGCAACAGCGGCGGCAGCCTCGACGCGGCCGTGGACATCAGCGACCTCTTCCTCCAGCGCGGGCAGACCATCGTCACCGTCCGCTACCGCAACCAGCCGACGGACGAGTACCGCGCCCGCGGCCGCACCGTCGTCGGCGACGAGCCGATCGTCGTCCTCGTGGACGGCTACTCCGCCTCCGCCTCCGAGATCGTGGCGGGCGCGCTCCAGGACCACGACCGCGCGGTCATCGTCGGCACCACCACGTTCGGCAAGGGGCTGGTCCAGAACGTCTACGCGCTGGACGGCGGGTGGGCGCTCAAGCTCACCACCGGCAAGTGGTACACGCCCAGCGGGCGGCTCATCCAGAAGGAGCCGCGGCGAGACAACGGAACGGCTGCCGGGCACGATGATGCGCCGGCCGACCGGATCTTCCGCTCCGACGGCGGCCGCCCGCTGCGCGGCGGCGGAGGCATCATCCCGGACGTCGTCGTCGAGCCCGACACGCTCGATGAGAACGCCCAGGCGTTCCTCCGCGCCATCGGCTCGGCCTCATCCCAGGTCTACGTCGCCATCTACGACCTGGCCCTGACGCTGAGGGACCGCGTCCGGCCGGACTTCACCGTCCCCGCCGCCTGGCGCGACGAGCTGTACCGCAGGATCCGGAACGACGGCGTCGAGGTGCCGCGCGAGACGTTCGACGCGGCGGCGCCCTTCATCGACCGCCTGCTCGAGCAGCGCGTCGCTTCCCTCGCCTTCGGCGACTCCGCCTCGTTCCGGCGCGCCAGCCGCCACGACGCACAGGTCCAGACGGCGATCGACCTGCTCCGCCAGGCCAGCACGCAGAAGGAGCTGCTCGCCCTCGTCACCGCGAGCACCGGAAAGGCCGCCCGCTCCATGGAGTGATCCCTCACGCGGGCTGGAGAAGCCGAGCGGGCCGGTGGCCACAGAGCCGCCGGCCCGCTTCGCAGCTTCGCGGAGGCCCCTCGCCCGCCTCGCACATCTCGCGGACGCGCCGCCCGCTTCGCATCCCGCGAGGGCCGCCGTCCGCCGCTCCGCGGATCCGCTGGCGGCCTCGATAGGGGCCGCCTTTCCACCCGTCGTCCGGTGTCGCCGGGAACGACCGTTCACGGGTCGGTGATCCTCTCCAGATCAAACTTGACAACCCGGAGCTGACCCCGCTTACTATGCCGTAGAGGGCTGCGCAGTACCCAGACACCAGCACCCCCGCTCGAGCAGTCGACAACCCGGAGGCCGGGTCAGGAGCCCGGCCAGATCAGCCATGCGCCCGTTCGCGCCGACGGCGAGAGCACGGCTGCGCGCGGAGCACAGGCGCTCCGCTTCACCACTCCACCGTTCCAGGAGGCCCGTATGACGCGCAGACCCATCCTCACCCTCGGCATCACGGCCTTCACCGTGCTCCTGGCCGCATGTCAGGATGAGACGTCGGCGCCCAAGCCGCCCGGCGTCCCGCGCTTCAGCGTCGAGGCCACGGAGGAATCTCCCGCCAAGCAGATCAGCCGTTTCCTGGACGAGACGAACGCCGCCCTCGCCGCCGCGGGCGCGAACATCCGCGCCGTGAAAGTCGAGTACATCACCCACGCCGGCTCCCACGAGGCGGGCGCGGAGATCATCCAGAAAGACGTGGGCAACAAGCGCCTCGAGGAGGACTTCGTCCCGTTCGACCCGCGGCGGACCTGGAGCGGCCCGAACGGAGAGATCACGTACGCGATCGATCAGACGACCGACGCGGTCCCGCCGTCCGGCCTGCCGGCCAGCGAGACCACCGCGGCGATCCAGCGCGCCATGGCGACCTGGGCCGCGGTCAAGTGCTCCGACCTGGAGCTCATCCAGAATCCGGACTTCGGGCTCGACATCGGCGTCCTGGCGTTCCAGCTCAGCGGCGGCCTGGTCGGCACCCCGTTCATCTTCGCGGACATCCATCACGCCGGCTGGCGCGACCTCGACTTCGCCGGCGGCACCCTCGCCGCGACCGTCACCTTCGTGTTCGTCGACGAAGACGGCAACGTCACGGACATCAACGGCGACGGCAAGGACGACGTCGCGTTCCGCGAGATCTACTACGACCCGAGCTGGATCTGGAACATTGACGGCGACGTGGACGTCGAGACGATCGCGCTGCACGAGGCGGGGCACGGGCTCAGCCAGGCCCATTTCGGCAACATCATGATCAAGAACGACGGGACGCTGAAGGCCGCGCCGCGGGCGGTGATGAACGCCCTCTACTTCGAGCCGCTCCAGCAGCTTCAGGGCTCGGACAACGGCGGCCATTGCAGCATCTGGGCGAACTGGCCGCGGCGCTGAGGCGCTCCACCCGCAAGACGGAGCGGGCCGGCGGTCTCCATGGCCGCCGGCCCGCTCTCGCGCGTGTACGGTCCTCGTTCCTCGCCCAGACCGCCAGGACACAGGCTCCGCAGGCCTGATGATCCGCGCCGAGGCGTGGTCGCGGCCGCTACGCGCGTCAGAACCGCACCGGTCTGAAGCGCCGCACCGTGAAGCGGATCTCGTCGTCCACCACGCGGCGCTCGAAGTCGATCTCGGCGAAGCGAGGATAGCCGTACCGGCTGTCGTAATCGACGTCGATGTCGTCCGCGCGGCGGTTGATCGCGTCGCCGATCACCTCGAAGAGTCCGTCAATGGTTCGGTAGTACTGGAGGTGAGGCGTCGGCACGGGGCGGCCGTCGTCCGCGTAGACGACCTCGTACACGGCGCCGTTGCGGACCCAGACGATCACGGGCCGGTGGAGCTCCGCGCCGCAGAAACACTCCATCTCAAACTCGTATCGGTAATCCCTGGGCGCTTCACGCCGCCAGCGGTCGCGGGCCCGCTCCAGCTCACGGGCCGGCCTGTGGTCGGGGTCGTAGACGAACTCGCACGCGCCGACACCGAGGGCCAGGGCCGCCGCGAGGACGATCGGCCCGAGGCCCCGGGGAGCGAGACTCCTCATCCTGCGCCTCCGGTGTTGCCGCGCGCCCCGCATCGGGCGCGCTCCTGCCGTTACAACGCGTCAGGGGCCTCGCGCGTCACGACGCGCCCGCCTTCAGCCGTCGTCGCCCGAGGCCCACTCCCTGTACGCGGCAGCAACGCCTTCCCGGAAGGACGGGTATTGCGGCGTCCACCCCACCTCCGCGGCGCGCCGGCTCACGACCGCCTGGTCCAGGGCGAGGGCGTCCACCACGGCTCCGCGGTGTTCTCGCGCCTCGGTCAGCGGAACGGCACGGGTGGCTCCGCCCGCGCCCGCGGCCTCGGATGCCAGCCGCGCCAGCTCCTTCACGGGCAGCGGCGTGCCGTCCACGGCGTGGAAGATGCCCGTCGCCCGGCTCTCCGCGATGAGGCGGTACAGCCGCGCGTTGTCCCCTCGATAGACCAGGGACCACCGGTTCTCCCCGTTGCCGACGTACGCGGCCGCGCCGTCCCGGGCGGCGGTCACGAAGAACTCGGCCAGGATCCCGCCGCGGCCGCCGTACACGATCCCCGGCCGCACGACCGCCGTGGCGAGATCCGGCCCCGCGGCTTCGAGCACCTTCTGCTCGCACTCTGCCCGCCACGCCACCAACTCGAACCCGGTGTCCGGCGGGCGCGACTCGTCCGCCGGCTCCATACCCGTGCGGCCCAGCGACCAGACGCCCGAGGTGTAGATCAGCATGGGAACCGGCTCGTCCTCGGCCCCGCGCTCGGCCCGCTCCTCGGCCCTGCGCCGCGCCGCGCTCAGCAGCGTGTCCACTGCCGCGGCGTCCAGCCGCGCCCGCGCCGTCGAAGGCTCGGCGGCCACGTGGATCAGCACATCGTAGCGCGCGGCGACGTCGCGGTAGCTGAGCGGGTCGCGCAGGTCGCCCACCACGGCGCGGGCGCCCAGCGCCTCGAGGTCGTCCGCGCGCTCCGCCCAGCGCGTCATCCCTGTCACCTCGTAACCCGCGCGCACGAACTCGCGCACGATGGCGCTCCCCACGTATCCCGTCGCGCCCGTCACGAACACGCGCAGCCGCGCGCCCGTGCCGCCTCCGCCGCTGTTTCCCATCGATGCCCCTCCATTGATCCTGGTCCGCCGGGCGGCGCCAACGCCGCCCGGGCCGGAACGTATGCTGCGCCGGCGTGCCGCGACCACCCCGCGAGGTCGCAACGGCGCTGTCGCACACCGCCGCGTGCTCCGCTCGCCACGGCCGCGGCGGCGCACCAGTGTACCGCTCTGCGGCCTGATGGTTGCACCATCAAGATGGACGTGGGAGGCGTGCTGCTGCGGCCGACGGGGACCTCGCCACCGCCGGCCGCACGCCGACGGATCCCGCCAAGGAAGGAGGGCGGTAGGGATGGCGGACGTGCGAGTCCAACACAGGGAGCCCTCGGAACGCAGAGGGCCTTCCATCTGGCCGTGGATCATCGGGTTGCTGGTGCTGGCGCTGTTGATCTGGGCCATCGCCGAAATGGTGGACACGGATGAGACCCGGGTCACAGGGGTCGAGGAGGTCGAGACCGGCCGGCAGGTCCCGCCCGCCGCCGTCCCGGCGCCGGGCACGGGGATGGGAGCGGTCACGATCCCGACGATCCTCGCGAACCCGACGGCCCACGTCGGGCAGCGGTTCAGCGGCGAGGTCCGGGTGGTGGAGACGGTCTCGGACCGCGGCATGTGGATCGAGCAGCAGGGCCAGCGGCTGTTCGCGATCACCACCGTCCTGTCCTCGGCCGAGCCCAAGCGGATCAACCCCGGCCAGATGCTGAGGATCACCGACGGGACGCTGCGCGACCCGAGCTACCTGCCCCAACTCCCGGGCGCGGCGCTCGACGCGCGCACGCGGCGCGTCGCCGAGGAGCAGCAGGTCTTCCTCGTCGTGGACGAGCAGAACATCGAGATCGCGCAGGCGGGGCAGGAGGCCCAGCAGGGCACGAGCGGGACGCAGACGACGCCGCAGCAGGGTACGCAGCGGTAAGGCAGGGCAGAGCGAGGACGAGACGCACCGGGGGCCGGAAACGCTGCCTCGTCGAACAGCCGGGAGCGTGCCCTCCGTCGAGGCGCCAGCAACGCCCCCTCGTCGAGGAGCCGGGAGCGCGCCGGCTCCTCACGCCGCCCGCGCCGGGAACTCCTTCCCCACTTCCGCCGCGGTCCGCAGCGCGAGGGCGCAGTAGGTGAGCGTGGCGTCGGTGCAGCCGGCGGTCACGCACACCGGCGCGCCGGCAATGAAGAGGTTCTCGTGGTCGTGCGTGCGGCCCCAGGGATCGCACACGCTCGTCGCGGGGTCGTCCCCCATGCGGCAGCCACCAGACGGATGGTCCTGCAGATCATCGGCGCGCGTCTGCAGCACGCGCCCACCGCCGGCGCGCGCCATGTGCTCGAAGACGTTCCGGATGCACTCCTCCGTGTATGCGCGCAGCGCCCGTGACGCCTCGGAATCGCGGAACTCGATCCGCGGCAGCGGGTCGCCCCAGGGCGTGGTGCGCGCATGGTCGAGCGTCACGCCGCTCTCTCGCGCGGGCAGCACGTCGTAGTACGAGCGCAGCCTCGCGACGCCGGTCTCCGTGCGGCGCCGCCAGTCCGCGAGCAGCTCGTCGCCCAGCAGCACACGGCCGTCTTCGCCGCGCAGCCGCGGCTCGCGGCCGTACGTGGACTCCCACACCTGCAGGTCGTGCCGTACGTACCGGTCCAGCGAGCCAGGCCGCATGAACCGCTTGCTGATCAGGCCGTGCTGCAGGCTCATGCCGGGGTACAGCTTCTCCGGCAGCTCGACGTACCCGTGCACGCTGCGGTGCCCGCCCATGTATCGGCCCACGAGGCCGGATGTGTTCGCCAGCCCGTTCGGGAAGCGTGGCTCGGCGGAGAGCAGGAGCAGGTAGGGCGTCCACAGGTATCCACCTGCGAGCACGAACACACGCGCGTGGAACTCGACCCGCTCGTCCGGTGCGTCCACGTTCGCGCCGACGGCGTGGCTCACCCGCGTCGAGCCATGCTCGAGCACCAGCCGCCGCACGAACGTCCGCGTCACGAGTTCCACGCGGCCTGCTTCCATGAGCGCGCGCCACGTGAAGTCCGGCGAGTACTTCGCGCCGGTCGGGCACACCGGCGCGCACGTGTCGTAGCGGCAGCACGCCGGCCGGCCCCGGTACGGCTGCGTCGCCTTGGCCGAGGGCTGGCTCCACAGCGGCACCTCCGCCGCTCCACCCCACCGACGGAGTTGCTCGAGGTTGTACGTCAGCGGCAGCGGCGGCAGCGGGTACGGCTTCGAGCGCGGATCCAGCTCAGGAGGTCCCTGCACACCCGCGACGCCGATCCGCTCCTCGGCCTCCTGGTAGAACGGGTCCAGGTCGTCGTACGTGATCGGCCAATCGTCGCCCACGCCGTACAGGGAGCGCAGTCGGAAGTCTTCCGGGCTGAAGCGCGGCGTTACGCCGCCCCAGCGCATGGCCTGCCCGCCCACCTGCATCGTCCGGCTCGCCATGCCCTCCACGGCGAGCCCCTCCACGTGGTCCCCTGGCCAGGGGTTCTCGCCGTAGGCGACGTAGCGCGCACGCCTCGCGGGGCGCTCCTCCAGCGGCGTGGCGGGGCCGCCCGCCTCGACCACGACGATCCGCGCGTCCCGCTCCTCCGCCAGCTTCTCCGCGACCATCGCGGCAGTGATGCCGGAGCCGATGATCAGGACATCGCTCTCGATGACCATGCTCGTGTTGCCGCCGGAGCGACAGCAGCGCAGCGCGCTCCAGCGCTCACGCCGGTTCACTTCCCTCGATGACCGGACCACCCCGCCACTCAGCCGTCGGGCTCCAGTTCGGCCGGCCGACCACGGGACGCAGACAGCGGCCGGCAGCTCAGCCGCCCGATCCGCGCGCCGTAGCAAAGGTCGGTGGCCGCCGGCGACGCATAGAAGAACGCCAGCAGCCCCACGGCCACATGCCGCGCCTCCGCGGGCGCGGGCAGCCCGCCCACCGCCTCCGCCTCGATCTGCCGCCGCACCAGCACCTGCCGCTCCGAGACGTCCAGCTCCGCGAAGCCGCGGCGATACCGCTGGCGGGACTCGAGCTCCAGCGCACGGAGCTGCGCGCTCCAACCCGGCACCGGGTCCGGCCCACCGTAGCGCAGCTCCGCCGCCCCGTGGCCGTGGTCCAGCTCCGCCACCGGCAGGTACCCCGCCGCCCACGCACGGAACTCGCGCACGACCTCGGCCACCCCTTCCACGCCCAGCTCGCCCGCGGGCAACACCGCCTCGGCCAGCGCGTTCACCAGCTCCGCCTCCAGCGGCTCCTGCGCGGACGTCTCACGCTGCGGCGTGGGCGCCCACGCCGCAGCGGGCAACGCCGCTGCAGGCATCACCGGTGCGAGCGTCTTGAGGAAGAGCCGGCGGGTCAGACCGGCCATCTGCGCCTGCCTCTTCGAACGGGGTGATGTGGGAAGGTGTTTCTATGGTAGGACGAACGGGGGCCTCGACGCAACGGGTTCGCGGCTCACGGAACCGTGACACGGCACCCGATGCGGCGGGCCGGCGTGCCCCCCCACGACGCCGCACGGTCACCCGGCTCACCGATCGACGACGATCCGGACGCGGCGGCCGCGCAGGTGCCGCCGCCTCGACGCCGCGACCGCCGCCTCAACGCCGCACCGCGATGATCTCCAGCATGGCGGGCGTGACCATGAGCGTGTTCGGGTCGGACTCACGCTCCCTGAACGCGGCGAGGATCGCTTCGCCGCGCTCCGGCGTCAGCCGGCCCAGCGCGACCATGCGCTGCACGCCGTTCGGGACGAACGTGCCCGGCCACTGCCAGACGAAATCGGACGGCGGGACGATGTCGATCATCGGCCTGAGCTCGCGGACCTCGAAGCCGAGCTCCACCAGCCAACGCGGCAGGGCGAGGCCGATGTCCGGGTCGCCACCGCTGTCGCGCCAGCTCTCGGTCACCACCCGGATCAGCTCGTCCAGCTCCGGCAGCCGCGGCGCGAGCTGCCACGTGGCGTAGTGGAAGTACTCGTGCATCACCACCACGCCGCCGGGCCGCACGGCGCGGCAGACGCGCTCCAGCAGGTCGCGCGGCCGCGTGACGAACGCGAAGACCCAGCGCGACCACACACCATCCACGCCCTCCGCCGGCAACGGCGCCTCGTCCAGGTCCAGCTCGTGGATCTCGATGACGTCGCCGAGCCCACGCCGCATGCGGGCCGCGTCCAGGACATCCAGAAAACGACGGGACCGGTCCACGGCGATCACCCGCCCGGCCGGTCCCACGATCTCGGCGAGGTCGAGCGAGGCGTAGCCCGGTCCGCAACCGACGTCGAGGATCCGCTGCCCGACCGTGAAACCCGCGCGGCGCCACGCGTCCAGCATGCGCGGGCGCCAGACGCGGTGCTGCACACCTAGACGTGCGATCTCTTCATCGTGCGTGCCGAGCAGGTACTCGCGTTCCTCCGCCATCGATGCGCTCTAGCGAACGTCACGTCCAGGTGATCGTCCGCTCGATGGTATGCCCGCACGCCTCGCCCCGCAACGTGTGCCGCTTCGCGACGAGGTCGGTCACCTTCTCGAGATCGATGACGCAGCGGCCGCTCCGCCCGTCGCTGGTGCTCCACAGGAACGCGCCCTCGACGGTCTCCGTGATCGGCTCCGTCGCCACGCCGCCCGAGAACGCCGCACGCGTCGCGAAGGCGATGGTCGGGTCCCCATCCACCGTGATGGTCACGTCCTCGTGCCGGAGCCCGCACTCCTCGTGCGTGAGCGAGCCCTCCGCCTCGTAGTCCAGCGACTTGTCCTCCTGGTCGTACGTGAGCGTCGCGTTCAGCGCGATCACGACCCGGCCGTCCACCGGGCACGGGTGCGAGCTCTTGTGCTCCACCGTGATCCTGCCCGGCGAGTCGCCCGCCAGGGACGTCGAGCGGCCCTCCAGAACGGTCGTGTGGTCGTCGACGTTCGCCTGCGCGATCGCGTCCACGATGACGAGGGCCTCTTCCCTCGTGAGCTGGTCGCCCTTCGCGCCGGCCGGGTCATCGGCATCGCCACACGCGGCCAGCAGCGCGGCCGCCGCCATCGCGCCGATCGTCCCACGCTTCAGCATCTCCTGCCTCCGGTTGGGGCGCCCCGACGCCGCGGAGCGCCGGTCCGATGCGCGCCGCCACGCATCCACTCCGTTGCGCGGCACCGTACCGGGGAGCGGGAATGCGTACCACCGGGAGGGGGCGCCGGGTTCCATCGGCGATCCGCACCGCTCCTCGTCGCCCCGGGCGGAAACGGACCAGTTTGGAGGCCGACTGGCTTTTTGTGCCACGTCCACCCGCGATGCAACCATCCCCGGACGGGCGGCATCTGATCCCGGCACAGGCTATTTGAAACCGACTTCACTCCACTCGACTCTGCACGGGCTTCGATGCGACGCTCCTCCTCCTGGCTCCCGATCCTGGCCGCCTGCCTCGGCGCTACGCCCCTCGCAGCGCAGGATCCGGCGCGGCAGACCCGCGAGACGGGACCCGGCCGGGTGACCGGCACCGTGATCAACGAGAGCGGCGCGCCGATGGCCGCCGCCTCGGTCGCGCTGCTGGCGGCGAGCGACACCGCCGGCACCGCGCCCGTCGCCCAGACGTTCACGTCGGAGCAGGGCCGGTTCCGGCTCGACGGCCTCCCGCTCGGCCGCTACCGTCTCCGGGTCACCTACATCGGCCACGCGCCGCTCACCACGGACGAGATCGTGCTGACGGCCGCCGCACCCACAGCGGACCTCGGCACGCTCCGGCTCACGCCCGAGGCCATCGCCCTCGCGCCCCTCGAGGCGGCGGCCGAACGCGCGCCGGTGGTGCTCCAGGCCGACCGCACCGTCTACGACGCCAAGCAGACGGCTGCCGCGGCCGGCAACGCGACGGACGTGCTGCGCACCATCCCCGAGCTCGAAGTGGACGTCAACGGCAACGTCACGCTGCGTGGCGGCCAGGCCGTGGCCATCCACCTGAACGGCCGGCCCGCGCCGCTCAAGGGCGATGCGTTGACGAATCTCCTCCAGCAGCTCCCGGGCAACCGGGTCGTGCGCGTGGAGGTGATCCCCAACCCCTCCGCGAAGCACGACCCGGAGGGCACCGGCGGGATCGTGAACATCATCCTCGACGAGGACACGGACCTCGGGCTGAGCGGCAGCCTGTCCGCGAACGTGTCCTCCCGCATGACCCGCGGGGTGAGCGGCCGGCTCAACTACCAGCGCGGCCGCTTCACGCTCTTCAGCGGCGCATCGGTCAACTTCTCGGACAACGAGTACGACACGTACGACCTGCGGCAGAACCTGCTCGTCGATCCGATCATGCTGATCGAGCAGCGCGGCGCGTCGGACGACGACGGCCTGTTCAGCATGTTCGACCTGACGGCGGAGCTCCGGGTCGGACGGCAGGGCACGCTGTGGGCGTCCGCCTGGGGCTACGGCAGCGGCTCGGACCAGCGCGGCGTCACGACCTACCGCATCGGCACGGACCTGGACGCCGCGCACGAACACTACGAGCGCGAGACCGACGGGGAGTACGGCTTCGCCACCCGCGACGTCGGCATCGGGTTCAAGCAGGTGTTCCAGCCGCAGCGGCACGAGCTGACGGTGGACCTCAGACAGAGTCTCTATGCCAACGACGCCGAGAGCCGGCTGCTCCGCCACTGGGTCATCGCCGGCGGTGTGCCCGCCGACCGGCCCTCGGAGCTCACGCTCGAGGACAGGGACTCCGAGAACACGGACACGTACCTCCAGGCCGAGTACGTCCGCCCGCTCGGCGCCGAGGGGAAGCTGGATGTCGGTGTGCGCATCTCACACCGCCGCCAGGACGACGACGCCCTGGTCCGCGTCTTCGACTCGCCCGACGCCGCCGAGCCGCGGGAGACCACGCGCAGCGGCTTCCGCTACGACGAGAGGTTCCGCTCCGCCTACGCGACGGTGGACCGCCGGTTCGGCAAGCTGGGCGTCCAGCTCGGCGTTCGCGCGGAGCTCGCGTCCACCGAGTTCACCGTGGCGCGGACCGGCGAGCGCTTCGAGAACGACTACAGCAGCGTCTTCCCCAGCGCGAACGTCTCGTACGACCTCGGGTCGGGCCGGAGCATCCGCTTCTCGTACTCCAAGCGCATCGGCCGGCCCTGGCCGTTCATCCTCAACCCGGACGTGCCCGCGACGGACTCGCTCAACCGCTTCGTCGGCAATCCGCACATCCGGCCCAACTACACCCACTCGTTCGGGCTCGATCTGAGCTGGATCGGCAGCCTCGGCACGCTGCGCTTCGCGCCCTACTACCGCCACGCCGTGGACCAGTGGGACCGGATCCGCTACGTGGACTCGCTGGGCGTCTCCACGCTGACGTGGGCGAACGTCGCCGCCATCCGGACCTACGGCTCGACGCTCACCGCATCGCTGCGGCCCGCCGGCCGCGTCAGCGGCTCGGTCTCGCTCAACGCCTACGTCGAGGACCGGGACGCCGGCAACCTGTCCAGCGAGTTCTCCCGCAAAGCGCTCCGCTGGTCCGCCAGCGGCAACGCCAGCATGAAGCTGGTGGAGGGGCTGTCCGCGCAGGCCAACATGAACTACATGCCGCCGCGCGACGTCATCCAGGGCCGCATGTCGGGCCTGCTCTTCAGCTCGTTGGGCGTCCGCCAGCAGGTCTGGGGCAACCGCGGCTATGTGAACCTGTACGTGAACGACCCGCTCGGCGTCACCCGCTTCCGCCTCGAAACGCGCGACAGCACGCACGTGCAGCTCAGCCGCTCGAGCTTCCGGATGCGCCAGGCCTCGCTCTCGGTCACCTGGAACTTCGGCAGGCCGCCCGAGCAGATGAGCCGGCGGCCCGTAACGGAGCAGCCGCCGCAGGAGAACATCCCCATCCGGTGAGGCGTTTGCGCTCACGGGAAGACGCGGAGGGCGCGGCGTCGTCCCGCACAGCATGCCGTTGTCGTCCTCCGACGACCGCGCGCGCCAGCGGACCTGGTGGATGACGCCGTCGCCGTTGAGGTCCTCCTCCGGGTCCTCGTCCAGTAAGCCGTCGCCGTCGTTGTCCGCCGGCCCGCGAATTGCCACGTAGGACGCCGACATCTGGCGCGATGCTGCGGGGCGCGCGGCTCGCTCCGCGCCGCCCCGGGCGACCGATCACCCGAGCCCGAGGTCTCGCATGCAGCACTCGCGGACCACGTTCCCGCGGCGCCTGGCTCTCCTCGCGATCCTCGTCCCGTTCGCGGCCTGCGAGCGCGTGCCGGAGCCGCAAGCGGATGAGACCGCCCAACCGCCTGCGGCTCCCGCGCCGGAGCAGCCCGCGGCGCCCGCACCGGGGGCGCCGGGCACCGTGGGCGCGCCCACACCGGACCTGCTCCACGGCATCGAGGAGTACGTCCGGTCCCGGGGCGCCACGGCGCTGCCGCCGTTCCGCTTCGCGTCCCTGGACCTGAACGACGACGGCCGCCTCGAGTCCATCGTGCTGCTCGACTCACCGCAGTGGTGTCAGGCGGGCGGGTGCACGATGCTGATCTTCCGCGGCGATGACGAGGGGGCTCTCCTCATCACGACCATCCCTGCCGCCGGTGAGCCGGTCCGGGTGTCCACGGAGCGGACCGCCGGCTGGCGGAACCTCATCGTGCGCGCACCGGGGAACCGCGACGTCGTCCTGCGGTTCGACGGGACCGGCTACCCGGCAGACGTGGCGGGACAACCGGAGGCCACGGCGGACCAGGCCAGCGCCGCGCAGCCGCTGGCGCTGCAGCAGGTGCAGCAGCCGACGACGACGCCCTGAGGCGTACCCGCGGCGAGGGACGTGCCCCCGGGACCCACGCCGCTCGCCGTCAGCGGCAGTGGAGCCGACGACGTCCTGGAGCCGAGCGCCGGGCACAACGGACCGTTCCCGGCGCGGCCCCGCCCTCGCACCGTGACGGCGGGCGCGGGCCGCGCCGCCGCCCACCGACCCATCGGGGACTCCGCGTGTATTTCCAGAACGGGTGGCGGGAGACCTCCTGAATCCAGGCGTCTCATCCGCCCGTAGGGATTGTCGTGAAGTCGCGAACCGGCGCCCGGGCTCGTGCCGGACGGCCGGATGACGCCAGGAGGATCGGAATGGGAGAGAGCCGAAGGCCGTCCCTGTTGGCGCAGATCGTGACGTGGACCGTCGTCGGGGTGCTGGCGCTGGTCGCGCTCAAGGTCGTGGTCGCCGCGCTGCGCGTCCTCGCCAACGTGTTCGGCATCCTGCTCGGCGTGCTGCTCACCCTGACGTTCACGATCCTGCCGATCGCGGTGCTCGGCTGGCTCGTGATGAAGCTGATCGAGCGACTGCGGCGCGCCGACGAACGGTGAGCGGGCTGGCCGCGCCGGAGGTCCGCTCCAGAACGGAGAATCCGCCGACCCCGCTCCGTGCGACGACGGGCGGGGCCGGCGGATCGTGCTCTGTCGCGACGGGCCCGTCCCCTCACACCGGCACCAGATTCCGCGCCACCAGGACCAGGTTGGCGGGCCGCTCCGCCAGCCGCCGCATGAACCACGGGTACCACGCGGAGCCGTAGCTGATCAGCACCCGCAGCCGGTAGCCCGCCGTGGCGAGCCGCTCCTGGTCCACCGTCCGGATGCCGTACAGCATGTGCACCTCGAAGGCGTCCTTCGACACGCCGAGCAGCCGCGCCATCTCCGTGATCCGGCGGACCAGCGGCACGTCGTGCGTGCCGAACACGATCCGCAGCCCGTCGCCGTGCTGCGCCTTCTCCCGCAGCAGCCGGTCGGCCAGACGCAGGTAGTTCTTGTCAATGTCGCGGCGGCTCTGGAACGCGCGGCTCGGCGGCTCGCGGTACGCGCCCTTGACCAGGCGGATCGCGGCGTCGTTCTCCAGCAGCATCTCCATGTCCCGCGACGTGCGCAGCATGTTCGCCTGCAAGCAGACGCCGACGTTGGCGTGCCGCGCACGCACCGCGCGGTAGAGCTCGAGGGTGCGGTCCGTGTACTCGCTGGATTCCATGTCGATCCACACCCCGATCCCCCGCGCCTCCCCTTCCCTCGCCAAGCGCTCCAGCCGCTCCGCCGTCGCGTCCGTGCCCAGGTCCAGGCCGAGCTGCGTCAGCTTGACCGAGATCTCGGCGGCGAGCCGCGAGCGGGCGACGCGGTCCAGCACCTCGACGTAGTGGTCCGCGACCGCGTCCGCCTCCTCCGCCTTCTCCACGTTCTCGCCCAGCGCCGTCAGCACCGTGGCGATCCCCCGCTCGCCCAGCGCGCCCGCCGCGGCCAGCGCCGCGTCCAGGTCCTCACCAGGGATGAACCGGCGCACGGCCGCGCGCGTGAACCAGAGGCGGGGCAGCCGCTCCTCCAACCACTCGCTCTGCGATGCCCGGAGCAGGACGTTCCGCAGCATGGCGCTCCTTCCGTTGTGCAGGGGAGAGGCTCCCCCAGAATGCTCCCCCTGCGGTACTACCGTCAAGCACGCCCCCCGCCACGGTCTACCCGCGAGCCGGGACGCCGCTCCCCGCCGCAGCAAGAAAATCCGGCCGGGATCACAGCCGATCGAGGCGCCCCACACCCTGTCGACCACGAGGGCACCCGCGGCCAAAGCCAGCGCGATGGTGACACTGACTGGTTCGAGGATACCGAAGTTCTCCAGGACAGCGACCACGGGGCCGCCATCGCGCTGGCCGATCTGCGCGATCAGGGGCAGCAACGCGGCCCCCCCATCGTCAGAGCCACCATGCGGCAGAGCGTGTCGCCACCAGCTTCTTCGACCTCTTCTTGCGAAGGTACCAGTTGATCGCCTCCTTCGCGTCCTCGCGGGCGTGATCGAAGAGCGCGTCGAGGGATGCTTCCGCCTGATCGGGGTCCCAGGCGTAATCGTCCAGGAGTGTCGGGATGAGATCGCCGAAGGATCGCCGGCGCTTCGATGGCGGCGCGGGGCGGGCGCGCGCATCGGTCATCCCTTGCGGCTGTTCCGCGCGCGGTGGAGTGGCAACCTCGTGTTCACTCATTGTGGGCTCCTGATGGGCGGCTCGGTGTTCCACGATTCGAGGCGGGGCAGAGGGAGGTCAAGTGGGTCGTGTCGGGGGAGCCGGGCCGACCGGTGGATCGAGCGGCGCGTCCACCGCAGCCGGTAGACCCGCACGACGGGCGAACCCAGCTCGGTCGTCGCCGTCCCGTACAGCAGATCGCCATGCACCGCCTCCAGCTTGAACCCCTCCGGCAGACGGACCTCCCGGACCACGCCGCGCGACGCATCGACCACGCTCCAGCGCGCCCTGCCTCCCTCGGCGACGGTGCGCACCCAGGGCTCCCCCGTGTCCGAGAACACCGCCGCCGTCGTAGCCGCGGATCGCATGGGCGGCAGCTCGACCACCACGTCCGCTGCCCTGAGACTGCTCGGCTCGACGGCGGCCCTCACGATGGCGCGTCGCTCCGCCTCCGCGGCCGGCCGGCCGCGCCTCGGGTAGCTCCACCTCGGCCACGCGCGCGAGCCCGGCTTCCGAGACGCGGAAAAACGACACCGTGCCCGCGTAGCCGTCCGCGATCGCGAGCAGCGAGTCCCCGGCCCGCAAGCGCACTGCATGCCGGCGAGGACCGCGACTACAGTCCGGATGAGCACGCGCCTCATCGCTGTAACCCTGCCCGCCTTCAGCGTCTCACCAGCCCCCACCCCCAACACCACCATCCCTGCCGCGAGCACGACCCCGCCCACGTAGGCGAGGTAGATGAGCGCGTTGGGCTCTTGCGCCCAGCCGGCGTGACTCCGGGCTCATCGCTCGCCTCCTCGCCGTCGTATTCACATGCCCGTGAAGCACGCGGTGAGTGGGACGACGGCGTGAGCTCCGATGACCATCACCGGGACCTCGCACTCGCCACCAAGCTGTCCCGCCGGGCCCTGAATGCCGCAGCCTCCGCGGGCGTTTCGGGGCGCATGGGCAGGAAGTCATCGCGCCCCAGATCGATGGGTGACGCGCCGATCAGGATGCCGTACCCGGTCGAGTCGATCAGCGTGTCGACCTCGTCGCCGCACGGCGCCGGAAGGGCGCGCACAGTGCCGGGGAACGTTTTCTCCTCGTCGCCGAACTCCGGGTATATGAAAGTGAGCCGGCCGGACACCCCATCGCCAGCCGAGCCCAGTCGAACACGGACCTTCACGAACCCGTACGGCACGATCATCAGATCCACGGAATCCGGACCCGCTTGAAGTAACTCCCCGGTCGGCAGTGAGAGGCCGTTCATGGAGATTGCTGGGTCGTCCGCCCGGTCCAGCCGCCAGATCAGGCCTCGCACTCCTTCGGGCGAGTCCCAGAGGCCCACTGCAAGCAGGGGTTGTCGCCCGCCCCAGTTTTCCACGCGGCTCGTCCATGGCTCCGCCGCGGCACTGTCCGTCCATTCAAACTCGAGCTGCTGGCAGCCAGCGACCGCGAACGCCACCGAGTCCGCTGGTATGGGACCGGCCTGCCGCTGGCTTGCCGAGCATGCCGCGAACGAGGCGATGCAGGCAAGCACGCCCGCGCAAGCATGCCGAATACGCGTTGGCGCTCCACTCCCGTTCCGCGTTGATTGGGTCCCGACGACCACGTTCGCGCGACCGGCGCCGTGCGGATCAAGAAACGGCCCCAGGGCTTTCGGCCGGTAAGCGAGCCCCCCTCACGCGTTCGCGATGTCCGCCGGCCAGAGCGTGCCGGCGGCGTCGAGGAAGCCGCCGTAGGGCACACCCTCCCTGGGCTCCGAGGCGAGGCGGAGCACGTTGCCGTCCAGGTCCTCGACGTGCACCTCGAACGCCCACCGGTAGTTCGTCGGCGGGAAGCGGATCTTCGCGCCCCGCGCGACGAGCTCCTCGTGGAGCGCGCCCGCGTCGTCGACGCCGATCCACACCCAGCTCCCGGGCTGCCCCTGCACCCACTCGGTCAGGAGGATCCTGCAGTCGCCGCGCGAGGCCGAGGCGATCCCGCGCTCGCCCCAATCGTGCTCGAAGCCGAGCTTCTCCGTGTAGTACGCGAGGCTCGCCGCGAGGTCCTTCACCGGAAAGATCGGGTTGGCGGAGCCGAACGAGCTGGCCATGAGCGTGCCTCCGTGATCGACTTGCCTCGGCGTCGAGCGACCTCGCGCCTGGTTCACATGTATGCCCCGTGCCACCGCGGCGCCCGCCCGGTCTTCCGCCTACTCGACCATCCCCCCCGGCGTCTCGCGCTTCAGGAACGGCTCGATGAACGCGTGCAGCAGATCGGGCTGCGCGATGATCGCGGTGTGCGAGGTCGCGGGCATGACGGCGAGGCGCGAGGCGGGCAACGGATCGCCCATGTCGCCCATGGCGCCGCCGCCGAGCAGCCGGAACAGCGCGACGGAGTGCTCGAGGGTCACGACGTCGGCATCGCCGGCGATGATCAGCACCGGAACCTGCAGCCCCTTGACGTCCTCCTCCCAGTCCATCGGCTCCTTCTCGAGCGCGATCAGCTTCTCGACCAGCGCGCGGAAGCCGTCCGGGTTCGCTGCGAGCTTGCGGTACTCGTCCTCCAGCGGCGTGTTCACGAACATCTCGGGCGTCATCTGCGGAACGAACGCCCGGAACTCCGGCTGCCAGCCGGCCGTGTCGTAGGCAGCGGATGCGACGACGAGCTTGTTCACCCTCGTGGGGTGACGGATCGCGAGCTGGAGCGCGGCGGCCGCGCCCATGGAGTAGCCGAAGACGTCGGCCTTCTCGAGCCCGATCGCATCCATGAACGCCGCCACGTCGTCGGCCAGGTCGGGGTAGGTGATGGGCCGGTCGATGTCGGTCGTGCGGCCGTGGCCCTGGAGCTCGAGCGCGTAGACCCGATGGGTCTCGGCGAGCTTCGGGATGATCGCGCCCATCGACTCGATGGTCATGTACGCGCCGTGCAGCACGATCAGCGGCTCGCCCTGGCCGGAGACCTCGTAGTACATCTGCATGCCGTTGACCTCCACACGCCCCGGCATCGGCTCCGCGGCGGGCCGCGGCGTGGGGGCGACGCACGCGATGGCGAGAACGGCGACGGCGGACGGCAGGACGCGAGACGACAGGACGGTGTGGAACATCGGATCCTCCATGGGGCCGCGGATGGCTTGCCAGGCCCGGGCATCACGGCCGGGCGTTCCACACCGGCAACGAGCGAGGGGAGCCGAGATCGACAGCGCCCGGGAGAGGCCCGGGCGCACATTCCATGCACGTTCCAGGTGGCGATCTCTACGACGCGGGTCCCCGGGCGGTGGGCGGCGCGGCCAGCGCTTCGGCCCCCTGCGGACTCACGGCGGCCGCCACCTTCTCCGACGGCGGCCGCGGCAGCCGCACCGTGAAGCGCGCGCCGCGGCCGGGGCCATCGCTGGCGGCCTCGATCGTGCCGCCGTGCAGCTCGACGAGGTCGCGGGCGATCGAGAGGCCGAGGCCCAGGCCGCCGTGGCGCCGCGTCCTGCCGCTCTCCGCCTGCCAGAACCGGTCGAAGACGTGCGGCAACAGCTCGGGGGCGATGCCTTCGCCCGTATCCGTCACCGTGAGCACCGCATCCGTCTCGCCCGCCGACAGCCGCGCTTCCACGACGCTACCGGGCCGGCTGAACTTCACGGCGTTCGACAGCAGGTTCCAGACGACCTGCTGGAGGCGCGTGGCGTCGCCCCGCACCACGCACGGGTCCTCGGCCAGCAGCACGCGCAGCTCGACACCCGCCTCGTCCGCGGCCGGCCGCACCACGTCCGCCGCGGCCTTGACGACGGCCGCCAGATCCACCGGCCGCGCGTCCAGCCGCAGCATCCCGGCCCGCAGACGTGAGACGTCGAGCAGGTCGTCGATGAGCTGCGCTTGCGCCTTGGCGCCGCGCTCGATCGTGGCCAGCGCATGGTCCACCGTCGCCGGGTCTTTCACCGTGCCCTCCCGCAGCATGGACGCCCAGCCGAGGATCGCGGTGAGCGGCGTGCGCAGCTCGTGGGAGACCGTGGCGAGGAACTCGTCCTTCGCACGGTTGGCCGCCTCCGCCTGCGCGCGCAGCTCCCGCTCCCGCACCAGCAGCTCCTCCCGCTCCTTCTCGGCCGCCCGGCGCGCGGTGATGTCCATGAGGGACGCGACGGCGCCACGGGGCTCGCCGTTGGCATCGAGCAGCGGCAGAGCGCTGATCAGCTCGCGTTTGACCTCGCCGTCGTCGAACACGATGTCGAGCTCGAGGTCGTGGAGCGCCACACCCTCGCGCGCCGCCCTCTGCACGGGAAGATCGTCGGGCGCGAGCTCCACGCCGTCCTGGAACACACGGAAGTGGCTCGGCGCCTCGCCGGGCGGAGCGCTCAACGAGAGGTTGCCGTCCGCCTCCGGGATGCGGAGGAACTCGCGGGCCACGCGGTTGCCCACGATCCTCCGCGCCGACCGGTCCGTCGCGATGAGGAGGCCGATCGGCAGCACCTCCATCATCGCCTCGATCTCGTGGAGCCGGTCCCGCAACTGGGCTTCAGCGGCGAGTCGCCGCTCCTCGATCCGGTTCACCCTCATCGCCGTCCGCACGATCAGGCCCGTGAGGATGGCGACGATGGCGAGCATCAGCGCTGCGACGGCGAAGGGCGCATCGATGTAGCCGACTTTCTCGAGCTGCAGTCGGATCCAGCCGAGCAGCAGCGGCACGCTGACGGCGAAGGCGAGAATCCGCCGCGCCATGATGCTGCCGGCCCCGGGCCCCGCGACGATCGGCCCGAACCCGCGGTCCACGGAGGCGGCCAGCAACCCGAAGCTCAGCAGCAGCAGTGCGACCGCCGCGCGCAGGGAGATGCCCGTGAAGCCGGCCACACCGTAGAGCATGTCCACCGAGTAGCCGTATCCGGTGATGACCAGCAACGCGATCGTGCCGATCCCGATCGCGGCCGACTGGGCGAGGGCAGGAGCGCGTCTGGTGTGCAGGAGGAAGAGCGACAGGCCCGCGAGGGTGAAGCACGCGGATGCCGGCGGACCGATCCGGCCCGGGCTAGCGGTCGCGACCGCGCCGAGCCCCTCGGTGAACAGGGGCTGATCGATCCCCAGGTCCCAGCCGAAGAGGTCCTGGCTGAGCGTGGCCGCGCCCGTCACGCCCACCAGCGCCCCCAGCGCCTGCCCCACCACCCGCGGCACGGCGCCCCGCCCGCGGAGGCACGCAAGCGAGAGCGAGGCGCCGGCGAGGACCAACAGCAACGCCGCGTTCGCCTTGGTCGTGATGCCGGCATGGCCGCCCTTGAGCGGCTCCACGTCGTACGCCCAGCCGGCGAGCGTCAGTCCGCCCGTCGCGATCAGCACGCATCCCACCACGCAGCCGAGCGTCCGGCCCCGGTTCGCGATGCGACCGTCGAGTGGGAGGGCGGATTGTGCCATGTCTGCACCCGCACCGGGCGTGGGCCAGGCAGTGCCGGGTACCGAGGTTCGGGCATCGTCCAGTATACGCGCGCGCCCGCGGCCGGTGCAATGAAGTCGCTGGACACGCCGGCCACCGGGAGCCGCAACGCGTCGGCATCACGGCGGACACCTGCCGCTGCGCTGCGTGCGGGCGAGCGCGGGACCCGGGCCCCGAGCTCCATCCACTGCGAGGGACCGTTGCCCCGCGCTCACGCCGGCCTACATTCCCCACACGCCGCGACCCAGGAGTCGCTGGCGCCTGTGCGCGCGAACGCGCCTGCACGTGGCCCGCGCTGCGGCGCGCTCAACCCTCGATGCGGAGGCCTGGCCGATGATCCTGCTGCCCGCTCACTCGGGGATACGGTATCTCGTCCTGCTGGCTGGATTGGTCGTCGCGCTGTACGCGGCGGTGGGGCTGTTCGGCCGCAAGCCGTACGACCGCGGCGGCCGCATCACGCTGCAGGTGTTCGTAGGTCTCCTCGACGTGCAGCTCCTGCTCGGCCTGCTGCTCGTCTTCAGCCGTCCCTTCTACCCGGCGCTCACCGGCCACATCGTGATGATGGTCCTCGCGGTCGCCACCGCACACGTGGCGAGCACCATCAACCGGCGGCGGCCGCCCGAGCGGAAGAGCTGGGGACTCCAGCTCGGCGCGGCCTTGCTCGCCCTGTTCTTCATCGTCGGTGGGATCCTGGCGATCGGACGGCCGATCCTCTGAGCGCGTGATCGCTCAGAAGTTCGGCGCGTAGTACGGGTTGAGCCCGCTCGCGTGGTCCGTCACATCCTCGACGCCCACGATCTCCGGCACGGCCTCGCGGATCATCCGCTCCACGCCGTGCCGCAGCGTCACCCGCGCCATGCCGCAGCCCTGGCAGCCGCCGCTCATCTCGATGTAGACGACGTTGTCCTTCACGTCCACGAGCGAGATGTAGCCGCCGTGCGCGGCGATCGCGGGGTTGATCCGCTGCTCGATCACCTGCTGCACCCGCTCCGCCAGCGGACCCGTCGGCGCCGAGCCGCCGGCCGGCCGCCGGCTCGCCGGCCTCACCTCGAAGCCGACCTCGCCGTTCCGCTCCACGTAGTCGATCGTCGCGCCCTCGAGCCGCCCGGCGCTGGCCCGGTCCACGATCACGCGGAACCCGCCGCCGTCCAGCACCACGTCGTCCTCCCCGGGCTCGCCCTCGACCAGCGCCAGCTCGTACTCCGGCGCGAACGGGCTGCCGCGCACCGCCACACGGAGCGATGGCTGCTGCTCGTATCCCTCTGCCATGAAGGAGAGGACCATCTGCCTGGCCGTCTCCGTGAACGTCAGCATCTCTCGCCTCCTCTGATCGCACCACCGGCTACCCCATCGTGTACCCCCACCCCGGTGCGCCGGTCCGGCGCCCGGCGCACCCCGCGGACGGGCGGACGCCGCTCCGCACCGTGGCGTGCCCTGCGACGCAAACCATCCGCCCCGCGCTCTCCAACACCCCGCTGCCAGCCGCCACAACGCACCGCCCGGCCTACCGGTGCAATCTAACTCCCATCTGGCGCATCCTGTACACCGCGGGCCATACTTGACCGATCGTTCCAGATAGACCAGCTTCCCCACCATGGTGAGGACCAAGGAGTTCGATCCGGACGCCGCACTCGACGCCGCGCTCCAGCTCTTCTGGGAGCGAGGATACGAGGCGACGTCCATTCAGGACCTGGTCGACCACCTCGGCATCGGGCGCGGCAGCCTCTACGCCACCTTCGGGAGCAAGCACGAGCTCTACCTGAAGGCGCTCGACCGCTACCTGCGCACCCGCGACCCCAACCCCATCGAGCTGCTCAACCGGCCCGGCCCCGCGCTGCCCTCAGTGCGCGCGCTGGTGCGCTCGTACGCCGAAGAGGCGGCGTGTGACCCGCGCCGCTGCGGCTGCATGATCGTCAACGCGGCCATGGAGCGCGTGCCCGCCGATCCGCAAGTCGCGGAGCGGGTCCAGGAAAGCTGGCGCCAGCTCGAGGGCGCGCTGGCCGACGCCCTCACCCGCGCCCACGAGCAGGGCGAGCTCGCCGCGGACAAGGACCCCGTCGCCATCGCCCGCTTCCTCCTGGTCGTGCTCCAGGGGCTGCGCGTCGTGGGCAAGGCGGCCCCCGATCCCGCCCGGCTCCGCGACGCGGCCGAACTCGCCCTCTCCGTCCTCGACTGACGCCCCCTGGCAAGGAGAACGGCTCCCCCCATGGCACGCCCCAATTTGGAACGATCGGTCAAAATTGAGACGCCGGCCGTGGGGCCGTATCCCGGCCAGCACGAGGGACCGGCCGGCGCGCGCCCCGCCTCGGGCTACGCCAACGACACGCCGCCTCACCCCCGCCTCGCCTTCCTGCTGCTGGGCGCGATGCAATTCGCGCTCATCGCCGCCATCTCGCTGGTCGTCGCTGCGCTGCCGGCGGTGCAGGCGGAATTCGGCGTCGGCCGCGGCGAGCTGGCTCTGGTCACCGCAGGCTACGGGCTCGCGTTCGCCGGGCTGCTGTTGCTCGGGGGCCGACTGGCGGACTGGCTCGGGCCGCGGCGCGTGTTCGTGTGGGGCGTGCTGGTGTTCGGCGCGGCATCCGCGGCGGCTGCGCTGGCGCCAGGGTACCCTCTGCTGCTCGCCGCGCGGTTCGCGCAGGGCTGCGGCGCTGCGTTGGCGGCACCCGCCGCGCTGGCGCTGGTGCCCGCCGTCTACCCCGACCCGGCGCGACGCGCACGCGCGCTGGCGGTATGGGGCGGTCTCTCGGGCGGCGGGGCGGCGGGCGGCCTGCTGCTCTCCGGCGTCCTCGTCACCTGGTTCTCCTGGCGCTGGGCGTTCGGGATCCCCGCCCTCGCCGCGATCGTGGTCGTCAGCGCCGCGCCCCGGCTGTTGACGCGCGGACCGAAGAAGGCGGGCGGCGGGGTCTCGCCGGACCTCGACACGTCCCACGGGCCGGGCGGCGTGGCGCCGTTGGGCGGCGGCATCCCGATGGACCTCGACATCGCGGCCGGCACCCGCCGCCGCCCGGCGAGCGAGGGCGGCGGCATTGACGTGACCGGCGGCCTGCTCGCCGCGTCCGGCCTCGCCACGCTTTGCTACGGCCTGGTCGCCACCGAAACGCACGGCTGGCTCACCGCGGCGGTGCTCGTCCCGGTGCTGGCGGCGGTGGCGCTGCTGTCCGCGTTCGTGTGGGTCGAATCGCGGGTGTCCTCCCCGCTCCTGCCGCTCTCGTTCCTCGCGTCGCGCCGCCGCGCCGTGGCGTTGCTGGCGACGGTGCTCTCGTCCGGCGGCATGGCGAGCAGCGCCTTCTTCCTCGCCCTCTACCTCCAGCAGGTGCGCGGCTTCTCGCCGCTCGACGCCAGCGCGGCGTTCCTGCCCTACGCGCTCATTCCGCTGGTCGGCCCGGCGGCCGCGCGGCTGGTTCCACGACTCGGCCCGGCTGGCCTCACCGGCCTGGGTCTGGGCGTCGCGGCAGTGGGGCTCGGTCTGCTCGCACGGCTCACACCGAACACGGCGTACGCGCCGCTGTTGCTGGTCGCGCTCGTGATCTACGCGATCGGCGCAGGCCACGCGTTCTCCGGCGCGACGGTCGCCGTGCTCGAAGACACGCCCGCTCACCAGGCCGGCCTCGCCGGCGGCGTGCTCAACACCGCGATGGAAGTGGGCCCGACGGTCGGCCTCGCGCTGCTGCTCTCGCTCGCAGCGCTGCGAACGTCGCGCCTCACCGGTGCGGGAGCCGACGTCGCGTCCGCCGTCACCGGCGGCTACGCCTTCGCGCTGGGCGCGGCCGCCCTCGCGTACCTGGTGGTCGCGGCGCTGTGCGTGTTCGCGCTGCGCCGCGGCAGCCCGCGCACGACGGGCTGAAGTGCTGAGCCGGCGGCGTCGCACCATCGGCTCGGAACGTTCACCGGAGCACGGATGAAAGGAGAGGGTGCGATGAACGGTGCATCGACGACGCAGCAGGCGCGGTTCGCAGGGAAGGTCGCTCTCGTCACCGGCGCGGGCTCGGGCATCGGGCGGGAGATCGCCCGCGCGTTCGCGCGGGAGGGCGCAGCGGTCGTCCTCGCCGGGCGCAGGGCCGAAGCGCTTCGCGAGACGGCGGCGCTGATCGAGGCGGACGGCGGCACCGCGCTGGCGGTCGAGACGGACGTGAGCGTTCCGGACGATGTCGCCCGCCTCCTCCGAACCACCGTGGAACGCTTCGACCGCCTGGACATCGCCATCAACAACGCGGGCGTCCTGGGCGCGCCGGGTCCGGTCGCGGACCTGGGCGAGGAGGGCTGGGCGGCGGTGCTGGCGACGAACCTGACCGGCGTGTGGCTGTGCATGAAGCACGAGATCGCGTGGATGCGCGAGCACGGTGGCGGCGTGATCGTCAACATCGCGTCCAACGTGGGCGCGCACCTGCGCGTGCCCGGCCTGGCGGCCTATGCGGCGAGCAAGGCGGGCGTGAGCGCGCTGACCCGTGCCGCCGCGCGGGAGTACATCACCGCGGGCATCCGCATCAACGCCGTCAGCCCCGGGCTCGTGGACACGACGATGTCCTTGCTGCCGGGCGAGACCGAGAGCGAGCGCGCAGCCCGCGTCGCGCCGCTGATCCCCATCGGCCGCGTGGCGTCGACCGCCGAGATCGCGAACGCGGTCCTCTGGCTCGCCTCGCCGGCGTCCGGCTTCGTCGTCGGCCACGACCTCGTGATCGACGGCGGCGCCGCGGCGTAGACGGCGTCGGTGGAGCAGGGGAAGGCTGGCGGCAGGGAAGGCGCCGGCGCGGAGGAGGCGGCGATGCCGGACAGCGCCGGGCGGCGGGCCGGGTCACGCCGGCGTGCTGGTGGCCGGTGCGGCTTTGAAATTTCCCGCTCGGCCCCGTAATCTCCCGGCACTCGCCAGGAGAGCCAGCCATGCGGAAGACCAGCACCGGCACCGCCGCCCTCATCGCCGCGATCGCCCTGGCCGGCTTGGTGGGCGGCGTCGTCATCGTCACGCGCGCGGCGGAGCCGCGCTTCGAGATCGAGCTCACCGCCGACGCGGCGCAGGCCATCGCGCGGCTCGGCCTCGAGGTCCCGGTCACCGGCCGCGTCTTCGTCGTCTTCACGCGGGACAGCACGCGCGAGCCGCGCCACCAGGTGAGCGTGACCGGCGTCCCGTTCTACGGCCTGGACGTGCGCGGCCTCGCAGCCGGCCAGTCCGTGGTCGTCTCCGACGCCGCGCCCGGCCTGGCCGGCTACCCGCTCGCGCGGATCGCGGACCTCCCGCCGGGCGAGTACCACGTGCAGGCGTTCCTCAACGTCTACACCACGTACCATCGCGCGGACGGCCACACGCTCGAGCTGCATCACGAGACGGGCGAGGGGCAGAACCCGTGGCGCTCGCCGGGGAACGCGTACAGCGCGGTGCAGCGCCTGCGGCTCGACCCGCGCAGCGGCGGCACCGTCACGCTCCGGCTCAGCAACGTGATCCCGCCGATCGAGCCGGTGCCCGAGGGCGGCGTGCTCGACCAGGGCAACCCGCAGGACGGCGAGCTGGTGAAGTTCATCAAGATCCGCAGCGCGCGCGTCTCCGAGTTCTGGGGCCGCGACATGTACATCGGCGCGAACGTACTGCTCCCCCGCGACTACCACGAGAACCCGGACGCGCGCTACCCGGTGATCTACCTCCAGGGCCACTTCCCCGGCCGCCGCGCGCCGTTCGGTTTCACAGGAGCCGACGACGCGCCGCCCCGCGCCCGCGCGTTCCGCGACTTCTGGCTCTCGCCGCGGGCGCCGCGGGTGATCGCGGTGACGATCCGCGACGCGAACCCGTACTACGACACGTCGTACTCGGTGAACTCGGCGAACGTCGGCCCGTACGGCGATGCGATCGTGGAGGAGCTGATCCCCGAGCTCGAGCGCCGGTTCCGCATCATCCCGGAGCCGTGGGCGCGGGTGCTGGCCGGCGGCTCGACCGGCGGGTGGGAAGCGCTGGCGCTGCAGATCTTCTATCCGGACGTGTTCGGCGGCGCGTGGGGCTGGTGCCCCGACCCCGTGGACTTCCGCTACTACCAGCTCGTGAACATCTACGAGGACGCGAACGCGTACTACGCCGACCACGAGTGGCTGCGCGTGGAGCGGCCCAGCCGCCGGACCGTGGACGGCAACGTGGATTACACCATCGCGGACGAGAACGCGTTCGAGCGGACCGTCGGCCCCAACAGCCGTTCCGGCGGGCAGTGGGCGATCTGGGAGGCGGTGTTCGGCCCCGTGGGTCCGGACGGCTACCCCGCGCCGATCTGGGACCCGGTCACGGGCGAGATCGATCGCGAGGTCGCCGCGTACTGGCGCGAGCACTACGATCTCACGGACTACCTGCGTCGCAACTGGAGAGAGCTGGGCCCGAAGCTGACCGGCAAGCTGCACGTCGCCGTCGGCGACATGGACGACTACTACCTGAACGAGGCGGTCTACCTCATGCAGGCCGCCCTCGACTCGCTCTCGGACCCACCCGCGCGCGCGAGCTTCGAGTACGGGCGCCGCAAGGGGCATTGCTGGATCGGCTACAGCCGCGAGCGGCCGGGGGAGGATCTGGACTACGCGGAGTTCGTGCGGCTCGCCGCGGACCACATGGCGCGGAACGCGCCGCCCGGCGCCGACCTGAGGTGGGCCCGGTGAAAGGCGGGCGCGCCGCCCCCGGGTGGGAAGGTCGCTTGCCGGCGGTTCGCTGCCGCTCCGACGGCGCGCCCCCACCGGGTCGAACGTTCGCCGCGCCTGCGCCGGCTCGCTTTCCCCCCGCCTGCGGGGTATACTGCCCGGCGCGGCGGCGCGTGGTGGGGGTCGCCCGCGCCGCCGCGAGGCGTTGAATGGAGACTGGAGCTGATCCATGCCCCGTGACACGATGACGACGGCGCGCACGGCCGCGCTCCTCCTCGGATCCCTCGCCCTGTTCGCCTGTGGCAACCAGGCGCCGAACGCGCACGCTGGACACGAGCACGCCGCCGCCACGGCCGCGGACGTCGCCGCGAACGCCGACGCGGCGCCGCAGGACAGTCCTCTCGTCGTCGTCTACAAGAGCCCGACGTGCGGCTGCTGCTCGAAGTGGGTGGACCACATGCGCGCCGCCGGCTTCCGCCTCGAGGTCCACGACGTGGCCGACGTGACGCCGATCAAGACGCAGCACGGGGTCACGTACGACCTCCAGTCCTGCCACACGGCGCTGGTGGACGGCTACGTCTTCGAGGGGCACGTCCCCGCGGAGGACATCCGCCGCTTCCTGGCCGAGCGCCCGGACTACGCCGGCCTCGCCGTGCCCGGCATGCCGATGGGCTCGCCTGGCATGGAGGGCCCGTACAAGGACCGCTACGACGTGATCGCCTTCCGCCGCGACGGGACGCGGGAGGTCTACGCCTCCCACTGACCCTCTGCCCCGGGGCGGGGCGAGCGGGGGCGAGGGCGGGGAAAGCGGAAGAGCGGGCGCTGCGGCCGGACGGCGCGGAGGCACGAGGCCGGCGCCATAGCGGCCGCCCGTCCGTCACCGCCCGGCTTCCATGCGGCGGATCGAGAGCGAGCCCGCGATCGCGAGGATCCCGCCGGCCAGCGCCAGCACGCCCAGGACCCACGGCAGGGCGAGAGCCGCAGCGAGCGGGGAGAGGAGCAGCACCCCGCCGAAGAGGATGCCCAGCACGCCCAGCACGCCGAGCCCCCAGCCGCCGCCCCGCGCCGCCTCGGCCAGGTGGATCAGGCCGATCACGATGCCGTAGGCGCCCAGGTACACCATCAGCACTGTGGGCACCACCACCGCGCTCCAGAGCGGGTGCTGGAGCACCAGCATCCCCGCCGCGATGCCGAGCGCGCCCGCGAGCAGGAGCCAGCCCCAGCCCACCCGCCGGCCGGGGAGGAAGATCCGCACGAGCGCGAAGACGCCCGCCACGAACCAGTACAGCCCCACGAGCTGCACCAGCGCCACCGTCGCGGCCGCGGGCGTCACCAGCAACGCCAGGCCGACCAGCACGCCCACGACCCCCTGGAGCAGCACCGCCCACCACGGCACCGGCACCCCGTAGGCGCCCGCCGGCTCCCGGCGCGGCGGCTCCGCCGGCGCTCCACGCACCGGCACCGACCGCCGTGGCTCGTCCCGCTGAGGATCCCCCGGCACCCGCTCCCTGCGCGCGGCCATCTCGCCCCTCCCGTTGCGGTCCCGCGAAGACGCGGCGTCCCCCCGGGCCGCGCCGTCCCGCATGCGCGTGCCGCGCAAGTCGGGCGCCAGCGCTGCGCCTCGGGCATCGCCAGCGACGCGGGGCGCCGCGCCGGCAAGGGGCGGCGAGCGGGAAGATGCCCTGCCGGAACGCCTGTCACTGGCCACACGGACAAGGTGTTCGCGAGCCGCGGATGCGCGCGGATGCCAGGCCTTGAATCCACCCTTCGCTTCACCTAACCTTAGTCCATGATGTCCATCCCACAGCCGGACCCGGACGAGCCATGGCAGTGACTTCGGCCGCTTCCGAATCCGGCACTCCCATCGCCCACGTCTTCCGCGCCCTCCGGCATCGCGACTACCGTCTATTCTTCATCGGTCAGGGCATCTCGCTCATCGGCACCTGGATGCAGCAGGTGGCGATGAGCTGGCTGGTGTACCGGCTCACCGGCTCCGCCTTCGCCCTCGGCGCGATCGCCTTCGCCAGCCAGTTCCCCACGTTCCTGCTCGCCCCGATCGCCGGCGTGGTCGCGGACCGCTACCGGCGCCACCGGATCGTCGTCACGACCCAGTCGCTGGCGCTCCTCGAGGCGTCCACCGTCGCCGCGCTGGTCCTCACGGGGACGGTCCAGGTCTGGCACCTCATCGCCCTGTCCGCCGTGCTGGGCACCGTCAACGCGTTCGACATCCCGGCGCGGCAGTCGCTGGTCGTGAAGCTCGTCCAGGGCCCGGACGACCTGGCCAACGCGATCGCACTGAACTCTTCGATGTTCAACATGGCCCGGCTCATCGGGCCGGCGATCGCGGGCGTGCTGATCGGCGTGGTGGGCGAAGGGCCGGTGTTCGCCATCAATGCGGCGAGCTACATCGCGGTGCTCACCTCGCTGTTCCGGATGAGCGTGGCGAAGGAGGAGCGGCCGGAGCCGCAGGCGCGGGCGCTCAGCCACATGCGCGAGGGGTTCCGCTACGCGTTCGGGTTCCCGCCGATCCGGTCGATCCTCACGCTGCTCGCGCTGACCAGCCTGCTGGGCATGCCGTACGTCGTGCTGCTGCCCGTGTTCGCGAGCGAGGTGCTGGGCGGCGGGCCCCAGACGCTGGGCTTCCTCATGTCCGCGGCGGGCCTCGGCGCCCTCTCCGGCGCCCTCTACCTCGCCTCGCGGTCTTCGGTGCGCGGCCTCAGCCGGGTCATCGTCATCGCGGTCACCGTGTTCGGGCTCGGGCTGATCGCGTTCTCGCAGTCCCGCTGGCAGCCGCTCTCCATCGCTCTCTTGCTGGTCACCGGCTTCGGCATGATGGTGCAGTCCGCGTCCATCAACACCGTGCTCCAGACGATCGTGGACGAGGACAAGCGCGGCCGCGTGATGAGCCTCTACGCGATGGCGTTCATGGGCATGTCGCCGTTCGGCAGCCTGCTGGCCGGCACCCTCGCCAGCCGCATCGGCGCGCCCGCCACCGTGATGCTCGGCGGCATGGCGTGCCTCGGCGCTGCGGCCTGGTTCTACTCGCGGCTGCCGACGATCCGTGAGCTCGTCCGCCCCATCTACATCCGCCTCGGCATCATCCCCGAGGTCGCGACCGGCCTCCAATCCGCCACCGAGCTGCGGCCCAAGGCCTAGCCCGGATGCACGACGCCGGCCCCGGGGCACCACCCCCGGAACCGGCGTCGCATTGTGCCCGGCGTCCTCCTCTCGCCTACACCCCCGCTCGCATCTGTTTGCGGTACTGCGCCAGGAGCAGCTTCCGCTTGAGCGGGGAGAGGCGGTCGATGTAGAGGATGCCGTCCAGGTGGTCGATCTCGTGCTGGAGACAGCGGGCGAGATCGCCGTCCGCCTCGATGCGCACCGGTGAACCCTCCGTGTTCAGCCCCTCCACCACCACCTTCGACGGCCGCTCCACCACCTCCGACACCCCAGGGATGCTCAGGCACCCCTCTTCGGCGCGCGACGTCTCCTTGCTCTGCTCGACGACACGCGGATTGATCAGCGCGAACGCCGGGCTCTCCGAGTTCGGCACGTCCACCACGATGATGCGCCGTGAGACGCCGACCTGCGGCGCCGCGAGCCCCTGCCCGTTCGCCGCGTACATCGTATCGAACATGTCACGCACGAGCCGGCGCACCTCGTCGTCCACCGCCTCCACCTCCGCCGCCCTCTGCCGCAGCACCGGCGCGCCCAGCAACTCGATCTTCAGTACTGCCATTGCACGCTCGCAATCATGTCGCGTTTGCGTTCCCGTTCACGAGTGCGGATTGCGTCTCGCCCGCCCCCCGTGCCCGCAAACGTGCTCGCACTCGTGCACGTGTTCGGCTCAACCGGTCGAGCCGCCCTCCCCCGCATGCACCGCAGCCGCCTCCGCCTCCCGCCCCGTGCGCGGCCCGCCCGATGACCGCGCGCGCTCCAGGCGCATCTCCGGGCTGCCCGTGATGAGCCGGATGCCGCGCTGGTACATCAGGTACGCCCACGCCCACTGGATCATCACGATCAGCCGGTTGCGGAACCCGATCAGCATCAGCACGTGCACGAACACCCAGATCAGCCAGGCGAAGTAGCCGCCGAACCGGATGCGACCGAAGTCCGCGACGGCCGCCGCGCGGCCGATCGTCGCGAGCGATCCCTTGTCCCGATAGCGGAACCGCTCCCGCGGCTCGCCCTCCAGGTCCCGCCGGATCTGGCGCGCCGCGAACCGCCCCATCTGGATCGCGGCCGGCGCGACGCCGGGCACCGGCGCGCCATCGACTTCGAGGTGAGCGAGGTCGCCGATGACGAAGATCTCCGGGTGGCCGGGCACCGAGCAATCGGGCTCGACCATCGCACGCCCCGCCCGGTCCAGCGGCGCGCCCAGCGACCGCGCGATGGACGATGCCGCGACGCCGGCGGCCCAGAACACGTTGCCGGCTTCGATCCGCTCGTCGCCCACCCACACCGCGTCTTGCTCGATGCGGGTCACCAGCGCGTTCGTGCGGACCTCCACGCCCAGCGCCTCGAGCTGACGACGCGCGCTCTCGGAGAGGTCCGGCGGGTAACTCGGCAGCACACGCGGCCCGCCCTCGAGCAGCACGACACGGGCGGACTTGGTGTCAATGAACCGGAAGTCGCGCGGCATCACCCGACGCGCGATCTCCGCCATCGCCCCCGCCAGCTCGACGCCCGTGGGGCCCGCACCCACGATGACGAACGTGAGCAGCCGACGCCGCGCCTCCGGGTCCGCCTCGCGCTCCGCCGCCTCGAACGCGAGGAGGAACCGGCGCCGGATCTCCACCGCGTCGTCCACCGTCTTGAGGCCGGGCGCGAAGCGCGCCCACTCGTCGTGGCCGAAGTACGCGTGCGTGGCGCCCGTGGCGACGATGAGGTAGTCGTAGCCCAGCTCGCCGTCCCTGAGACGCACGACCCGCCGCTCCGGGTCGACCGACACCGCCTCGCCCAGCCACACTTCCACGTTCCGCTGGCGCCGCAGGATGTGCCGCAAAGGGCTCGCGATGTCGCCCGGCGAGAGCGACGCCGTGGCGACCTGGTACAGCAGCGGCTGGAACAGGTGGAAGTTCTGCCGGTCCACCAGCGTGATGCGCACCGGCGCCCTGCGCAACGCGCGGGTCGCGTACAACCCGCCGAAGCCGCCGCCCAGGATCACCACGTGGGGTATGCGATTCTCGGTCATGGCGCCTCGCTCCCCGCCGTCGCGGGGTCGCAGCCGCCCCTGGTCCGCCGGGCCAGAGGGCGCCGCACCGCCTTGTCGCGGTCCCTTCGTTCTGATACCCGCGAGACGGGGTAGGGCTTCGTGGGGCGTGGCGAGCGCGAACGGCAGGAGGGTCCGCCGCGCGCCCGGCAGGAGCCGGGCGCGGGCAAAGGCCGTACCGCGGGCCCCGGCTACCCGCCCCGGTGCCCCGCGAAGCGCGCCTCGTACCCCGCTGCCTCGATCCACCGGATGATGTCGTCCGGCGAGACGTGCTCGGGGTCGTAGGTCACCTCGGCGAGTTGCACCGTGGGGTCGATGCTCGCCCGCGGTACGCCGGTACGGCCGGTGAGCGCCTTCTCGAGTCGCGCAGCCGCGTCGTCGTCCGGCAACCCCCGCACCTCGATCCGTGTGATCTCCATGGCCCAACCCCTCCCCGTCGGCAGCGGGCACCGGCGGCCGCCGGGCCGCCGGGCGCGATCACCCCGAACGCCGGCTGTGCACGATGCGCGCCGCGCGGCCCGGCCGCGCCGTCAGGCGCTGTCGCCCGGGTTGCCCCGTCGGGTCACCACCGCGATCACACCGCCGGCGTGGCCTGTGCCGTAGCGCGTCGTGGCGTCGGCCGCACCGAGGTAGCGGATCTCGTAGACGTCCGCGACCCGGATCGAGCGCAGCGCGTCAGGGCCGCCGAGCCGGATGTCGTCCAGATAAACGACGGGCAGCGAGGCGGACGGGTTCTCCAGCGAGATCCGCCCCCGGACACGGAGGAACTCCGGCCGGAGGCGCTGGATCGCCTCGTACGCCGTCTCGGCCGCGACCCGTTCCAGCTCGGCAGCGGTCAGCACGTTGCGATCCCGTGTCGGCCGGCTCTTGGTGTGCGTCGCGCTGCACGCACCGGTCAGGAGGACGAGGCAGAGCGTCGCGAGAGTGGTGGGGACATTGCGCCGCATGGCGGAACCCTCCATCATGGCGCCACGGCCCCGGCACGGCGGGCGGACCGGACGGGGCGGCGGCGAACGCCGGAGATCACCGAAACCTTACGTCCGCGCAGGCCGGCGCGCCAGAACGGCGCCCGCGGGGCACCCCTCACCTCACAGACCGGAGACACGCGATGATGGCCACTTCGCCGAAGCTCGTGGATACCGCCCACGGGATCCTGAGGATCGTCACGGGACTGCTCTTCATGCAGCACGGCGTCCAGAAGCTGTTCGGCTGGCTCGGCGGCTTCGGGCCGGAAGGCGGGACCGCACCGCTCTTTTCCATGTTCGGCGCCGCCGGCGTGCTCGAGGTGTTCGGCGGCCTGCTCATCGTGCTCGGCCTGTTCACCCGCCCCGTCGCGCTGGTGCTCACGGTCGAAATGCTGGCCGCCTACGTCATCGCGCACCTGCCGCAGGGCTTCTGGCCGATCCAGAACGGCGGCGAGCTCGCGCTGCTCTACGCCTTCATCTATCTCTTCCTGGCCGCCGCCGGCTCCGGCCGCTTCGCCATCGACCGCGCGCGGGGCGAACGGGCTCCGGCGTGAGACCGGCGTAGCGATCCACCACGCCCGGAGGCGCGGGAGCGCCGGCACGCCCCCGCGCCTCCGACGCCCGCGGCGCCCGCCCTACCGGTACCCCGCCGCCTGCAACCCGAACAGCTCCGCGTACCGCCCTCCCCGCGCCAACAGCTCCTCGTGCGTGCCTTCCTCGAGGATGCTCCCGTTCTCCAGCACCAGGATGCGGTCCGCCATCCGTACCGTCGAGAAACGGTGGCTGATCAGCACCGCCATGCGACCGGCCGTCAGCTCGCTGAACCGCTGGAACACCTCGTACTCCGCCCGCGCGTCCAGCGACGCCGTCGGCTCGTCCAGGATCAGCACCTCCGCGTCCCGCAGGTACGCGCGCGCCAGCGCGATCTTCTGCCACTCGCCGCCGGAGAGGTTCGCCCCGCCGTCGAAGCGCCGGCCCAGCATGTGGTCGTAGCCCTTCTCCAGCTTCGCGATCACCGTGTCCGCGAGACTCTTGGCCGCCGCGCGCTCGATCCGCTCCTGGTCCGCCAACGCGTCGATCCGGCCGACCGCGATGTTATCGCGGACGATCATGTCGTAGCGGACGAAGTCCTGGAAGATGACCCCGATCGCGCGGCGCAGCGACTCGATGTCGTACTCCCTGAGGTCACGCCCGTCCAGCAGGATGCGCCCCTCCGTGGGGTCGTAGAGCCGCGCCAGCAGCTTCGCGAGCGTCGTTTTCCCCGCGCCGTTCTCTCCCACCAGCGCCAGCCGCTCCCCGGGTCGTAGCTCGAACGAGACGTGGCGCAGCGCCCAGCGCTCCGAGTCGGGATACCTGAAGCTCACGTCGTCGAACACGAACCCCCGGCGTATCGGCCGCGGCACCGGCGGCGCATCCGGCCGCTGCACGATGCGAGGCCGCATCTCGAGGAACGCGAACAGGTCCTGCAGGAAGAGACTCTGCTCGTACAGGTCCGCGAAGCCGAGCAGGACGCGCGAGATCAGGTCGCGGCTGCGCATGAACGACGCCGACAGGAACGTCAGCGTGCCGATCGTCAGCACGCCCATCACGGTCTGCCAGATGATGAAGCCGTAAGCACCGTAATAGACCAGCGTGCTGAAGGCGGAGAGCGCGGCGCCCGTTGCCGCGCGCCGCAGCGCGAGCCGGCGGTTCGCGCGGTAGAACTCGTCGGCCAGCGTCGCGTACCGCTGGATCAGGTGGCCGGACAACCCGAACAGCTTGACCTCTTTGGCCGTCTCGTTGCTCGCCGCGACGTAGCGCAGGTAGTCGAGCTGCCGCCGTTCCGGCGTCCAGCGGTAGAGCAGGGAATAGGCCAGGCCGGCGAAGTGGGTCTCCCCGACGAAGGACGGCAGCACCGCGAGCGCGAGCAACAAGAGGAGCCAGCCGTTGAACGCCACCAGCGCGGCCATGAGCGAAGCGAGAGTGAGCAGCGACTGCGCCATGCCGAGCAGCAGCGCGATCAGCCCGATCCGCCCGACCGTCTGCCGCCGGGCCCGCTCCAGGTGGTCGTAGAACTCCGGGTCCTCGAAGTGCTCGAGGTCGAGCGTGGCGGCGTGCTCCATCAGCCGCACGGACATGCGGTTCGAGAACAGGTCGCCGAGCAGACTCTCGAGCAGCGATGAGGCGCGCTGGAGCACCTCGTGGGCGAGGGCGATGCCGAACTCCAGCCCGACCAGCCGCGCGAGCAGCGTCCAGTCCGGCGCGCCGGCCCCGACGCTGGCGACCACGGCGTCAATGATCAGCTTGCCGACCCACAACAGCGCGAGCGGCGCGAACGCCTGGAGGAGCCGCAGCACGACCACCGCGGCCGCGTAACCGCGGTGCGTTTGCCAGACGAGTCTGAGGAACGGCGGGATCAGCCGCAGCGCGCGCAGCCGCTCCCCCAGCGGCGGGAGCGGCTGCCCGTCGCGGCGATGCCGCGGCCGTGCGGCGAAGACCGATTGCATGTGAGCTCGTACACCAGCGGGCGGCGGCCGGTACCGGGTCGCCGCCGAGACGCCCGCGCGCCGGACGCCGTCGTCCGCGAGTCCGGCGGACCACTGTCACACGAATGCGCAAGCGGGCGCGCCCGGTCTCCTGCGCGGATCGCGCGCACCCGCTACCGCACCGTCGCCGAACCGGTCCCTGCCCCGTTCAACGCCGCCAGCCGCGCCGGTCCACGTCCCGTCCGACCGTGTACGCGATGGCCAGACGGACGTTGGTCTGTCGCACGTGCGACGGCTCGTCGATCGTGAATCCCGTCACGGGCACGTACGAGTCGTTGCCGGAGAACGGGTTGCCCGGGGCGTAGGTGGCGGCCTCCAGCCGGAGGGCGAGGCGGCGCGAGGCCCTGTACTGGAGCCCCAGGACCGCCGATCCGCCGAACCGCGTCTGGTCATCGTCCACCGCCACGATGCCCCCCCGGATGATCGTGTCGTCCACGATGAGGCTGAATTCCCTGTCGTCGAGGTTCCACCACGTGACGAGGATGCCCGCCCCTGCGTACACGTTGAACCGCCGCCACTCCGGCAGGATGTAGCGGATCAGCTCGAGGGCCAGCGTCGTGCTCGTCAGCTCGCCGATGTCGTCGTTGTCGAACAGATCCAGGTCCAGCCCCGTGTCGTCCTCGAACTCGAGGTCCGGCCGCGTCCAGTTGAACGCGAGCCGCGCATGCGTCCGCGGGAGGACGCGTGCACCGACCGCCAGGCCCCACGAGAACGCCCGCTCCGCTGTGAGCTTGCGCTGCGGGGTGATACCTTCCAGGCCGAAGTCCACCAGGTCGAAATCCAGCGCCTGGAGCAGGAAGCGCCCGTGGTCAGAGACGCCGACGTAGGCCTGCAACGTCACGTCGTGCATCCCCAGCCAGCGGTAGCGCGGCCGCTCCGTGTCCCGCTGGCCGTGCGCCGCGCCCGGCAGGGCGAACAACACAGCCGCTGCCGTGCCCAGGGACCAGCAAACGCGCATCGCGCTCGTCATGCAAACCCTCCCTCCGGAGACCCGATACGACCTTCCGGAGGGCGGGTGGGAAGATCCAGGCCGCAACGGCCGATCCACATGTGCAGGGACCACCAGATGACGGGCGGGACGGCTGCCTGGCTTCGGCGCTTCGCTTGCCGGGCCGTCGGCAGCGCCGCCACCAGGAAACGAACAGAGGCGGGAGCGGCTGCTCTCCCGCCTCTCATGCTCGCGCCAGGATCGGCGCCTGCCGCGTTCGATCTCCGCGGCGCTCGTGAGCGGCGCCGCGCGGACGCGCCCGCCGCCGGCCTCAGAGCACCGGCCGGTCGAAACCGAGCTGCTGCGTCTTGCCCAGCATCTCGCGGACCTGACGGAGCGATTCCTTGAGATCCGCCGCCCGGCTCGTGGGCTCGTAGATCCGCGCGCTGCCCCTGCCCTGCTGCTGCGCCTGGTACAGCGCCAGGTCTGCCGCTTGGAGCAGGTCGCGTGGCGAGTTCATGCCCGGCTGGTACGACGCGATGCCCGCGCTCACCGTGAACCCCTCCGCCGCCGCGGCCGTCAGCGCCAGCGCCGACTGGAGCCGCCGTACGAAGATCATCGCGCCATCCGGCCCACCCGAGCAGAGCAGGGAGAGAAAGCGGTCGTTGCCGATCCGCGCGGAGAAGTTCATACGCCGGGTGTTCTCCTTGAGGATACGGCCGAACTCCGCCAGCGCGCGCTCGTAGGCGGCCTCGCCGTGCCGCTTCCGGAACTCCTTGTACTCATCCGGCTCGATCAGCACCAGGTGCAACGGCCGCCCGCGCATCGCCGCCGCGAACTCCCGCTCGAGCACCACCATGGCATGCCGGCCGTTGGGCAGGTCCGTCAACGTGTCCGTCAGCTCGAGCTGGTCCAGCCGGTACTGCGCGCGGTAGAGCAGCTCGGACAGCCAGCCCACCCCCACCGCGGTGCCGAGGAAGACCAGCAGGATGCGCAAAACGAGGCCCCAGTCCTGCACGTCGTGACCCATCGCCGTCGCGACGAACTGAATGGCGACCAGCCCGACCATGCACCCCGCCAGCCCCGTGGCCACGCCGCTCCAGCCACGGTAGTACGACAGCAGGAACGCCGGAGTGATCGCCAGCAGCCAGAGCAGGATCTCGAACCGTGCTGCGCTCTCCGGCGCGACCACCGCGGCCACCAGCGCGCCGAGCAGCGCCGTGAGCGAGAGGACGATGATCCGCACTGCCACGTGCGGGAGTCGTTTCCGGATCATACGTGTCCGAGTGGATTCCGACCCACGCCGGGGCGGCCCGCGCCCACGGCCGTCACTGGACTGGGAGGCGCCACCACAGGCCAGTTCCGTGCCGTTGCCTGCCTTCCCGATGGACCGCGGTTTCGGCGCCCCGGACCGGCGCGGACCGCTGAAAAGATTGCCGGCCGTGCCAACATTTTGAGTCGTCGCCCCGACGCCTCGTTTGCGCCCGCCGCCGCCCGCCCTCGCCCCGCGACGCCGCCGACGTCCACACGGCCGCGCGGACACCGGCCCCGCCCGCCTCCCCGGAGGCCGGCGGCAACGCTTGCCCGGGGTTTCCCTGCACGAGATCGGGGCGGCACCCCACAGACGCCGGCCGGAGTTCGCCGTAATCTTGCAATGCGAGAGATACGCGGGGACCGGCCCTGCCCGCGGTGCGCCCCCGGGCGGGAGCGAAACGCACTGCGCGACCGCGACGCCGTGGGAACACCGGCCCGGGGCCGACGGGCCGATGAACCAGGACGAAGCGCCGTGAAGGAACAACCGATGCCACGACCGGAGCCCGACCGCCCACGCCTCGCACCCGGCGAGGAGCCGCACCACGAGCCGACGTCGCTCCGCGAGGCCGTGCAGCACTACCTGCGCGACCTCGTCTACGGCGCGAACGACGGCATCATCACCACCTTCGCCGTGGTCGCCGGCGTCGCCGGCGCGGACCTGCCGGCGACGACCGTGCTGATCCTCGGCTTCGCCAACCTCGTCGCGGACGGATTCTCCATGGGCGCGAGCAACTTCCTCTCGATCCGCTCGGAAGAGGCGGCACGCGCCGCCGCAGGCCTCGCCGTCCAGGAGCCGCACGCGGGACGGCACGGGCTCGCCACCTTCTGCGCGTTCATCGTCGCTGGCGCGGTGCCCCTGCTGGCCTACATCGTCCTGCCAGACGCGGGACCCAGCCCGTTCGCCACCGCGACCGTGCTCACGCTGCTCACCCTGTTCGCGGTCGGCGCACTCCGCAACTTCGTCACCGAACGTGGCTGGTTCCGCAGCGGCCTGGAGATGCTGGCGGTCGGCGCGGTGGCCGCCGGCGTCGCGTACCTCATCGGCGCCCTGGTCTCCAACGTCGTCAACGGAGCGTCCATCGTTTGAGTGCACCCGTGGAGACGCCGACGCGCAACGTAGAGCGAGCCTGGCACACCCTCACGCCCGACGACGCACTCGCGCGCCTCGCCTCCTCGCCGGATGGCCTCACCGACGATGAGGCGCGCCGCCGCCTCGAACGCTATGGGCCCAACACGCTCCACCCGCCCAAGCCGGTTTCCGCCTGGCGCATCCTGATCGACCAGCTCGAGAGCGTCGTCGTCCTCCTGCTCTTCGCTGCGGCCGCCGTCGCGCTCTTCCTGGGCGACCCGCTGGACGCCGCCGCCATCGGCGCCGTGCTCGTCATCAACACCGCCCTCGGCTTCTTCACCGAGCTGCGCGCACGCAAGGCGATGCAGGCGCTGCTCGAGCTCGAGGTGGCGCGCGCCACGGTGGTGCGGAACGGACGGGCCGTGGAGATCGATGCGCGCGAGCTCGTGCCGGGCGATGTCATCGTCCTCGAGGCGGGCCAGTCGGTGCCTGCCGACGGCCGCCTGCTCTCCGCCACCGAGCTGCACGTGGATGAAGCCCCGCTCACGGGCGAGTCGGTGCCGGTCCACAAGCACACCCGGCCGCTGCCCGAGGACACGCCCCTGCCCGACCGCCAGAACATGGTGTTCAAGGCGACGACGGCGGTCGCCGGCTCCGCTCGCGCCCTCGTCGTCGCGACCGGCATGGCCACCGAGGTCGGCCGCATCGGCGAGCTGGTCGGCGGGATCGTCGAAGAACGGACGCCGCTGGAGCGCCGGCTCGACCAGCTCGGCCGCCGGCTCGTCTACCTCGCCCTCGGCGTCGCCGCACTCGTCATCGCCCTCGGCGCCGCACAGGGCATTCCGTTCGGCCAGATGCTCGAGACCGGCATCGCCCTCGCCATCGCCGCGGTGCCGGAGGGTCTGCCCGCGGTCGCCACCATCACCCTCGCCCTCGGGCTCCGCCGCATGGCGCGCCGCAACGCGCTCATCCGCCGACTGCCCGCCGTCGAGACGCTCGGCTCCGTCACCGCCATCTGCACCGACAAGACCGGCACCCTCACGGCGGGCGAGCAGACCGCCACCGTGCTCTGGATCGACGGCCGCGAGCTCCGCTTCACCGGTACGGGGTACGCGCCCGAAGGCGAGATCCGCGAGAACGGCCGCGTGCTCAGGGCCGACGAGGACCCGCTCGTGTTCGCCGCGCTCCGCGCCGCCGCGCTCGCGAACCGCGCCGACATCGTCCGCAGGGACGGCGCGTGGATCGCCCGCGGCGACCCCACCGAGGCCGCGCTCCTCGTGGCCGCGTGCAAGGCCGGGCTCGATCGCGACGCGCTCCGCGCCCGCTACCCCGAGGCGGGCGAGGTCCCGTTCTCCTCCGAGCGCATGCTCATGGCCACCTTCCACGCCACGCCGGAGGGGGAAACCCTCGCCCTCGTCAAAGGCGCGCCCGGCAGGATCATCGAGCTGTGCACGCGAAGACTGACGGCCGATGGGGAGCGCGAGCTCGACGACGAAGGCCGACGTCACCTCGTCGCCATCAACGAGGATCTCGCCCGCCGAGGCCTCCGCGTCCTCGCCCTCGCGCAGAAATCCCCCACCCCCGCCCGGGCGGAGGGGCGAGAGCCGGGTGGCGCCCCCACCCGGGATCATGGGGTAGGGGACGAGGAGCTCCAGGGTCTCACCTTCATCGGCTTCATCGGCATCATCGATCCGCCGGCCGAAGGCGTGAAGGAGAGCATCGCCGCGTTCCGCCGGGCGGGCATCCGGACCGTAATGCTCACCGGCGACCAGCGCCTCACGGCGGAGGCGATCGCCCGTGACCTCGGCGTGCTCCAACCAGGGGAGGAGACGCTGGATGGCCGCGAGCTGTCGCGCCTCAGCGACGAGGAACTCGCCGAACGCGCACGCCGCGTGGCCGCATTCAGCCGCGTCAGCCCGGAAGACAAGCTGCGGATCGTCACCGCGTATCAGCGGAACGGCGAGATCGTCGCCATGCTCGGCGACGGCGTCAACGATGCCGCGGCGATGAAGAAGGCGCACATCGGCGTCGCCATGGGCAGGCGCGGGACCGACGTCGCCAAGGAGGCCGCCTCGCTCGTGCTGCAGGACGACCGCTTCCCCACCATCGCGGTCGCCATCGAGGAAGGACGCGTCGTCTTCGACAACATCCGCAAGTTCGTCTTCTACCTGTTCAGTTGCAACCTCGCCGAAGTGCTGGTGCTGCTCGGCGCGGGAGTCGCGGGCCTGCCGCTGCCGCTCACCGCGCTCCAGATCCTGTGGCTCAATCTCGTGACAGACACGTTCCCCGCGCTCGCGCTCGCGCTCGAGCCTGCCGAGCCGGACATCATGGACCGGCCGCCGCGCGACCCACACGCCGCCATCCTCTCGGCGCGGTTCCTCCGCGCGATCGTCTTCTTCTCGGCGCTGATCACGCTGCCCTCGCTCGCCGCGTTCCTGTGGGGTCTCAACGGTCCGGAAGGCGAGGCCTATGCGCGCACCCTGTGCTTCATGACCCTCGCCTTGAGCCAGGTCTTCCACCTCGGCAACGCACGGAGTCCGGGCGCGGTCATCCGGCCGACGTTCGCCGTCCGTAACCCCTACGCGCTCGGGGCGGTCGTGATCTCCGTCGGCCTCCAGTTCCTCGCGGTGTACTTCACGCCGCTCGCGCGCGTGCTCGACACCACGCCCCTCGCCCCGCGGGACTGGCTCATCGTCCTCGCGCTGGCGCTCGTGGCCGCAGCGGTCGGGCAGACGCTGAAGTTGAGGAGGGCGGTGGGAGGCAACGGGTGAGCCGATGAAACCCCGGGCGAGCGCGGGGCGGCCGAGATCCCGACGGCCGAGGTCGATGCGCTGGTTGCGCCTGTGGAGCGCGGCTCGCCAACGCGGCGGATCACCTCGAGCGATCAGCGGAGGCCGTCCTGTTCGGGGTCGGCATGCGCCTTGTGCAAGGGACGGTGAGCCCCCACCCGTCGTCCACAGGGGCGCGGCAGGGCCTCCCGTGCCGCACACTTCTTGCTCTCCCTTCCTCACCGGAGCATCGCAGCCCGCAGGGATGAGGGGAGGCAGGACGGGCCATGGCCGATCGGGCTGAGGAACGCACCACCATCCGCCTACAGGTCGCCGGCGCCAAGCCACAGGACGTCGGCCGCGGCACCGCCCGGCTGCCGAGCGACGCGCTCCGCTCGCTCGGGCTCCGGGAGGGCGACGTCGTCGAGGTGATCGGCAAACGATCCACCGGCGTCATCGCGCTGCCGCCTTACCCCGAGGACAACGGCCTCCAGATCATCCGGCTGGATGGCCTGGAACGTAGCAACGCCGGCGTCGGCATCGGCGACTCCGTCACGATCCGCCGCGCCGAGGCGCAACCCGCGCGTCGGGTCGTGCTCGCGCCCTCGCAGCCCAACGTGCGGCTCATGGGCACGGGCGAAGCGCTCCGGCGCACGCTGTTCGGGCGCCCGGTCGCGGCGGGCGACCTGGTCTCCACCTCGATCTATCAGCGCAGCGTCACCGCGCCCGACACCGGCCTGTTCCCCGAGGACATCTTCCGGACGCTGTTCCAGCTCCCCGCGTACGCGCTCCACGAGTTCCGGCTGCGCGTGGTATCCACCCAGCCGCGCGGAATCGTGCGCGTCGCTGAGGGCACCGAGATCGAGCTGCTGCCGGAGTACACCGAAGCGGAAGAGGCCGCGCGCGGCGCGGTCACCTACGACGACGTCGGCGGCCTGGGGGACACCATCACCCAGGTCCGCGAGATGATCGAGTTGCCGCTCAAGCACCCGGAGCTGTTCCAGCGCCTCGGCATCGACCCGCCCAAAGGCGTGCTGCTCCACGGGCCGCCCGGCACGGGCAAGACGCTGCTCGCGCGCGCCGTGGCCAACGAGGCGGACGCCGGCTTCTTCCACATCGCCGGCCCCGAGATCATGGGCCGCTTCTACGGCGAATCCGAGCAGCGGCTCCGCGACGTCTTCCAGCAGGCGCAACAGAACGCGCCGTCCATCATCTTCATCGACGAGCTGGACTCCATCGCGCCCAAGCGCGAGCAGGTCACTGGCGAAGTCGAGCGCCGGGTGGTGGCGCAGCTCCTCACGCTCATGGACGGCCTGGAGCCCAGACAGAACGTCGTCGTCATCGGCGCCACCAACCGGATCGACGCCATTGACGAGGCGCTACGCCGGCCGGGCCGTTTCGACCGCGAGATCGTCGTCGGCGTGCCCGACCAGTCCGGCCGCCGCGAAATCCTGGCCATCCACACCCGCGGCATGCCGCTCGCCGACGATGTGGACCTGGAGGAGATCGCGCGCATCACCTACGGCTTCGTCGGCGCCGACCTCGCCGCGCTGAGCCGCGAGGCCGCGATCGATGCGCTGCGCCGCAATCTGCCCAACATCGACCTCGAGGCCGCCGAGATCCCGCCCCACGTCCTGGAGCAGCTCAACGTGACGCACGAAGACTTCATGAACGCGCTCAAGCGCGTGCAGCCGTCCGCGCTCCGCGAAATCATGATCCAGGTGCCCGATGTGGGCTGGGACGACATCGGCGGACTCGAGGAAGCCAAGCGCGCGCTCCGAGAGGGCGTCGAGCTCCCGCTCAAGCATCCGGAGGCCTTCGAGCGGCTCGGCATCCGGCCGGCGAAGGGCTTCCTGCTCTTCGGCCCGCCCGGCACCGGCAAGACGCTGCTGGCCAAGGCCGTGGCGCGGGAGTCCGAGGCCAACTTCATCGCTACCAAGTCCTCGGACCTGCTCTCCAAGTGGTACGGCGAATCCGAGCAGCAGGTCGCGCGGCTGTTCCAGCGCGCCCGCCAGGTCGCGCCGACCGTCATCTTCATCGACGAGATCGACTCGCTCGCGCCGCAGCGCGGAGGTGGGATCGGAGAGCCCGCCGTCACCGAGCGCGTGGTCAACACGATCCTGGCGGAAATGGACGGCCTCGAGGCGTTGCAGGGCGTCGTCGTCATCGGCGCGACCAACCGGCCCACGCTGCTCGACCCTGCGCTGCTCCGCCCCGGCCGTTTCGACGAGCTGATCTACGTGCCCGTCCCCTCGCGGGAGGGGCGGCTGCACATCCTCCGCATCCACACCGCGGCCATGCCGCTCGCCGAAGACGTGGACCTGGAGGCGCTCGCGGACCGGACCGAGGGCTACACCGGCGCCGACCTCGAGGACCTCGTGCGCCGCGCCGGGCTCCACGCCCTGCGCGAGAGTCTCGAGACCACCGAGGTGCCGATGCGCTTCTTCGAGCAGGCGCTGAAGGAGACTCGCCCGTCCGTCACGCCGGAGATGGAGCGGGAGTACGAGGAGTTGGCCGAGACGCTGAAGCGCGAGTCGCCCCGCGGACGGCGCCGCATCGGGTTCGACATCGGCGAGGAGCGGCTGGCGGCGGACTGAGCGAGAGTCGCGCCGCCTACGCCATCCTCAACCAGCGCAGGACCTCCGCCATCGTCGGGCGCCGGCCTGTGGAGAGAACGCCGATCCCGTAGATCCGGGCGCCCAGCCAGGCAGCCGCCATCCCGGTGACGACCAGGAGCACGAGCGACGCCGCGAGCTCCCTCGACGGCACCTCCGTCAGCGCGGCACGCATCGGCATCAGGATCGGGGAACAGAACGGGATCAACGAGCCCACCACCGCGACTCGCCCTGCCGGATCGTTCAGGATCGGCACCACCGCGACGAACGTGAGGACCAGCAGCAAGACGATCGGGAACTGGAGCTGGCGCGTCTCCGGCTCGCTCGTCGCGACCGCGCCGAGCGCGGCGTACATGCTGGCGTAGAGGAGGAAGCCGGCCGTGAAGAAGGAGAGGAAGATCACGGCCACGCGCGCCGGCACGTCGGGGAGCGGTGGCAGCTTCAGGCCGATCGCGGCGGCCACTGTGTCCCCGAACCGCAGCGCCAGCGCGGCGAAGACCGTCCAGATCAGGACCTGGAGCAGCCCCGCGCCGCCGATGCCCAGGATCTTCCCCAGCATGAGCTGTTCCGCGCGAATCGAGCTCAGCACCACCTCCACGATCCGGTCCTTCTTCTCCTCCAGCACGCCCTGCATCACGCCGTTGCCGTACAGCGCAACGACGAGATAAACGGCGAAGCCGAGGATGTACGCCAGGAAGAACGCGGAGGCGGCCGTGCCCGTCGCCGCCCGCTCACCCGCCTTGCGTGCTTCGAACGGGATCGGCCGGAACACGTCCCGCAGCGCCTCCGGGTCGATCCCGACCGCCCGCAGCCGCAGCGCCTGCGCGGCACGCTGCACCGCCGTCGCGATCTCGCCGAGCTCGGCGAAGTTCGTCGCGTTCCGGCCCTCGTAGACCGCCGTGTCGCCGTCCATCACGCCCCCGGGAAGCCACAGGTAGCCGTCCAGCGTGCGTTCCGCAACGCGCGCCGCCAGCTCCCTCCGGACCTCCTCCTCGCTCCGCTCCTCGAGCCGGATGACCTCCGTGTGGAAGACCGTCCGCTCCTCCTCGGGCGGAGCGATCCGGAGTGCCGCGGCCACCGCCTCGCCCATGCCCTGGCCCGGCACGTCGACGATCGCGATGGACCGCTCGCCGCCCCCGCCCCCCAGCGCCGCTGGCAGGAAGAGCAAGCCCAGGATCAGGACGGGGCCGAACAGCGTGCCCAGCAGGAACGTCCGCGTGCGGACGCTCGCGATGAACTCGCGCTTGGTGACGATCCAGGCGCCGCTCACGCGTGGGCCTTGCGTATGGTTGGCTCACTGGCGGCGTAATCCAGCGCCGCCGAAGTCCTGCCCTCCACCAACAAGCGATCCATTTCCACGGCGAGCGTGGCGTAGTCGATCGTCGTACGCGGGACCGCCTGGCGTGGGGTAGGTTGCTGCCACAAGCGCAGGAGTATGGCGACGATGGCTTCCGTGTCCGACGGCTCACAGGTCAGCGCGCCGATCCGGCGCGCTTCGTTCGCCGCGGCGCTGCCGGACTCCGCGATCACCAGCGTCGGGATCCCCAGAGCCACACACTCGTAGAGCTTGGCCGGTATCTGGAGCTCCTGGTCCTGGGCGAGGACCAGCGCGAGGTGCGAGCGGCCGAGGAGCGCGAGCGCTTCTGTGGCCGGCAGAACGCCATGGACGATGACGACGTCGTCGAGCGCGCACGCCGCCATCTGATCTCGGAGCCGCGCCTCGTTCCCGCCGCTCAGCGAGCCGGCAACGTGCAGCCGGGTCTGCGCCCGCGCTTCCGGATGGCGGTCCAGGAAGGAGCGCAGCGCGATCAGCACGGGGCCCAGGTCACGCCCAGCGTAGAGCGTTCCGACATGCGCAATGGAGAGGCCCGGCTCCGGCCCCGGCTCGACCGCGGGCAGACGTTCGGGGTCGATCCCGTTGGGCACCCAGGCTACCGGAACGGTCGGGTAGGTGCGGCGTGCGAGCGCCGCGAACTCGCGGGTATTGGCAATGATTCCAGCGGCCCGGCGCAGCACCACGCGCTCCAGGCGCGGGATCAGCCAGCGTGCGTGGGCCGAGGAGTACATACTCCTTCCCCAGGACTTGTCGAGGAGGCCGGACCACGGATCACGCATGTCGATGCGGTGGAGTCCCGGTCGTCCGAGGGTGGCCAGCATTCCGGCGATGTGAGCGGAGTGCGGCGGGCCGCTGGTGATGACGGCGTCGAACGACATCCGACGCATGAGGCGGCACGCGGTCCATGCGCTCTTCAGGATCCACCCGCGCCCATGATCCGGAAAATCGAGCAGACCGCCAATCTCCCGGCGAAGTCGGCCGACGATACCCGGCTTCGAACGCCGTGCGGTGCTGTCAGGGTTCGACGGCGCCGGCTGACCGTTGCTACGCGCCGACCGCAGCCTGCGCGCCACGGCATTGTACAGATCGTTGAGCGTGCGCGCGCGCCGGCAAACATGCACGTGGACGCCAGGCGTGCCTGGAGTCGACGGTTGCTGTGCTGCGGTGATGACATGGACCTCCCAACCGAGCCGGGCGAGATACTTGGCGTAGCCCGCCCACCGCAGCCCGCCGACCGAGCCATCCGGGGGGAAATGGTAGGTGATGACCAGCAACCGGCGTTGCTGGTCACCCGGTCTCCCGTTTGGTCCGCCCGCCACCATCGACTCACCCTCTCCTGACGGGCGACCGAGCCGCCGCCGACTCGTAGATGCGCTCGTAGCGCGACACCATCCGGTCCAGGCCGTAGGCCTCCACCACGCGTGCGCGCGCCGCCCGGCCGTCCGCTGCACGCCGCGCACCGTCCAGCAGCGCGTCCAGCCACGCGTGCGCGAGCGCGTCGGGGTCCTCGGGCGGCACGAGGCGATGCTCGAGCGAATCCCCGAGCACGGCCGGATTGCCCCCGACCGCCGTGACCACGGGACAGAGCCCCGCGCTCATGGCCTCCAGCAAGCTCACCGACGTACCCTCGCTCCGGGACGACATCGTGAACACGGTGAACGCCGAGTGGAGGTCGCGGATATCGTCACGCCACCCGAGAAACCGGACATGCTCCCGGATGCCGAGCGTCGCGGCTAGGGCCTCGAGCTTGGGTCGCTCCGAGCCCTCGCCGGCGAGCACGAGCGCCGGACGGACCGCTGACGGCGGCCACAATGCGTGCAGCCGCGCGAACGCCTCGATCATGACGTCGTAGCCCTTGATCCGCTCGAGGCGACCGATGCTGCCGAGGATCGGGACATCGGTCGCGATGCCGAGCTCCCGGCGAATCCGCCCCGTGTCGGCCAATGGGGCGTGGAGATCGGTGTCGACGCCGTTTTCGACGACTTCGACCCTGCATCCACGCCGCACCACGCGCGCACGCAACTGCTCCGCGACCGAGCCGGAGACGGCAACCACCACATCCGTCCGCCGAGAGGCGAGGCCGTCCACCCAGCGCGCCAGCCAGGGATCGGGCGACTGACGGCCGTGCTCCGTGTGAACCACGAGCGGGACGCCGGCGAGGCGTGCGGCCAGAGACGCCTTGTACCAGACCCCGCTGTGCGTGTGTACGACGTCCGGTCTGATCGCCCGGATCCGGCGCGCCAGGGCCCGGGGCCAGATCATCGAACCCTTCGACATCGGCGGCGCTCGGTGCAGGGTCGCGACGTCGCCGAGCCCGTCCGCGAACCTGCCGAAGTACTGCAGGACCAGCACGTGCGACTCGAACCGCGTGCGGTCGATGCGCCGGACCAGGTCGGCGAGCAGACGCTCCATCCCGCCGTAGTTCAGGTTCTGGATCACGTGGAGCACGCGGGTCCGGCCTGGAGCGGAACGTGGCGCTGCCACCGTCAACGCCTCGCGAACCAGTTCAGCGTCTCCCGCACGGCCGGCATCGGATCCGACCAGCGGAAGACTTCGTTGCGGTCCCCCGGCCGCCAGGGCACGAGGACGTCGAGCACCGACCTCCACTTGGGCGGCAGATCCGGCGGCAGAGCGATGCCGTCCCGAGGCTGCCGCAGGACGGCGATCAGGTGATCCACGTCCCCCCACCACCAGCGGCTCCGGACCCCGACACGATACGCCGGCTGCGGCGGCAACGGCTCGCCCAGTGCCAGTCGCACCAGCCTCACGGGGAAATCCACACCGGCGTCGATGGCGAGCTGGAGCGAGCCCCAGAAGCGGCCGTTCACCTCCATGAGGTACGGCTCACCGGTCGACGCATCGACCTTGTACTCGACCATCGCGACGCCCTGCCAGCCGAATGCCTCGAGCAGCGCCGTCGAAGCTCGGACCAGCGCAGGGTCCGCCGGGATGCTCTCACGGTACACACTCACGCCGCCGGATGGCGGCTTCTCACGGATACGCCGGTGACTGAACACCGCGTCCGTTCGGCCATCCCAGAGGAGCAGGAAGATTCCCACGCCGGGGCCGACGATCCGCTGCTGGAGCAGGACCGGGAACGCCGCGGCCGGCAGCCGCTCGAGCTGCGCGCGAAGTTCCCGGTCATCGCGGGCGTACGAAACCATCGTCTTCTGCCGCCCGTGGGCGTCGCCCGCAACAGAGCGCCCCGGCTTCACCACGACTGGGTAGCGGACGGCATCCGGATCCAGGGCATCGATTTCCCCGGCGGCGGTCAGGAGCCGCTGCTCCGGTATCTCGATCCCGAGCGCGCGCGCGGCCTGCAGCACGCGTGGCTTGTCACACACGCGGTGGAACGCGGCTTCATCGGGGAACGGAATGCACATGTCGCGGAACCGTTCGCGGTCCGCCAGGACGGCGAGTACGGAGGCCTCGCTAATGGGGAGCAGCACGCGGGCGCCCACTCGCCTCGCGTATTGCTCCAGCGCATCGACGAAGTCGCCCGGCGCCCGCAGCGGATCAGGGGCACGCTCCTCGCTCATGCAGTAGCGGGACGCACCCGCGAGCGACCGCCCCCGCGTCGAACACACGTGGACGGCGTACCCCGCCCTCCCCAGCGAACGCACGACGGCGAGCGCGGCCCGCTCGTCGCCATCCGTTACGAGGACCGCCTCTCCCATTCGAGTCGCACCCCGATGGGAAGCGAAGGGTCGGCGACCCCCGCCCTACGCTGGACGCGCGGTGCCCTCGCCATCTTCTGCGCTGACGTTGGTGCGCTTCCGGTGGCTTTCGCCAGCCCGACGATCAGGCCGTAGATGATGAACATGTACGCGGCGTAGGCCTGTGACAGGAAGAACCCGCAGATCACGTAGCCCACGATCGTCCCGGCGAGCGCCTGGCCGAGGAACACCGCATCCGATGCCCTCTCATCCCGCGCGCTGCCGGGACTGACCCCGCGCGCCGCCTTGTAGGCGTGGACCAGCAGGAGCACGAACGTGATCAGACCGAACACGCCGAGCTCCGCCCCGATCTCGACGAACGAATTGTGGGCCGCCGACCACTTCACTCCCATGCCGTACTGCTGCCGCTCGGCCAGTGGCGACAACTGGCCCTCGGCGACCGGGAACGCGCGGGCGCCCACACCCGTCAGCGGCCGGCGCAACATGTAACCAATGCCGCGCTTCCAGACCTCCATGCGGCCGGACTCCGAGTTGCCGCTCCAGTTGTAGTCCTCCGAGGGGTTCAGGATCGTCCGCATCATGCTCCAGTACGTCTCGTTCCCCGCCAGGAGGAGCCCGAGGAAGCAGGCGATGACGGCGCCCACGCGGAGCTTCTTGGGGATGGCGCTATAACCCAACAGGAGGTAAAGGCCAAAACCGATGAGGCCGAGGAACGCACCACGCGAGCCGGACTTCACGATCACCAGGAGGAAGATACCGGTGGCCAGGACGCTCGCGATCCGCGCGAAGGGCGTGCGCCCCCGGATCACGAAATAGGTCGCGAGCGGCAGGGTGCAGACCATCAGCATCCCGAGGTCGTTCGCGTCGTAGTACGCGAGGTCCCCGAGCCGCCCGCTGATCCCCACGTCGACGTACAGGTACACGTACCCGGCATAGATCGCAGCGCCGGCAACGACGGCGGCAACGTACCGCCGCACATCCTCCAAGGCGCGCACGCTCGCCGCGAGGATGATCATCAGCAGGAAGGACTTCCCCAGGTCGTCCTTGATGAAGCCGAAGCTCATCCCCTTGTAGAGACTCGTCGGCACGGATGCGACCGCCAACGCCATGATGACGATGAGGCACTTCGTGACCGGGTGGACGACCGACCTCAGTTTGCGCCGACGATCCGAGGTCATCGCGTAGAGACCATACATCCCCAGCGTCGCGAGGATCGGCAGCTTGACCTTCGCCAGGAGGGGGAACAGGTCCTGGACTCGCCAGGCGTACGTGAGGATGCACGTGCTGACCGCGATGAGCAGCAAGTCCACCGCTGCGGGCCGTCGAACCGCCGCGCCTGGTGGCAGGGTTTGGGGGGCCGTACCGACCGGAGGGACGACTCGAGCGGCAGGGCCCAGCCGCTGTTGTGCAGGAGACGAGAGATTGATCGTCATGCCGGTCATCCACGAAGGGTGCCTGCTGCCTGCCCCTGGTTCGGACTCATGTCGCCCCCCGGCCGACCTGCTTGCCGGATCCTTCACGAATCGAACAACCCCGCCGCGCGTAGCGTGAACCCGCGCGGCGACAGGCCCGCAGGAATGTTCGTCCGCGGAAGGGCGTAGGGCCGCGTCTGGCGCCGGGGTAGGGGGCCACCCGTCACCCGCAACGCCGCTGCGTACCCCGTCCGCATGGCCATCGCCTCCACCTCCGGCGAGCTCATGCCGTATGGATAGGATAGCCACGGCCCGACCCGTTCAAAGCGTTCGCGCAGCCACCTCAGCGGCTGCTCGAGCTCGGTCGCGGCCTCCGCAGCGCTGAGGCGAATCAAATTCGGATGGCTCCACGTGTGCGAGCCCAGCGTGAGGCCGGGGTGCCGGAGCGCCGCGGCGAGTTCCTCCTCACTCGCCGCGCAGGCGTGAGGCGGTACCGGCCTCGGCTCGATCCCTGACTCCGCCGCCCAGCGGCGGATCTCGGAATCGACGCCGCGGAGCTGGTTCAGCGCGTACTCACGCAGAGCGGCCCCCGGTCCGTACGGCTCCGTGGCGAAACTGTCCCACCAGAACGTTTTTCCGCCGACGAACGCCGGCGCGACGAAAACGGTGGCCGGCAAACCGCGGGCCCACAGCTCCGCGACACCGCACGTCACCGCGCCGCGGTATGCATCATCGAACGTGATCGCGACCCGCGGCTTCGGCGAGCGGCCCGGCCGTGGGCGCAGGACCTCGTCGAGCGGAACCACCTCGTGGGTTTCGACGAGCGCGTCCAGTTGTGCCCGGAATTCCTCCACCGGCAGGTGGAGGGAGCGGTCGCCTGCCGGCTCCTCGCCCTCGGGGACGATGTTGTGGTACGCCAGGACAATGCCCCCGCGAGCGCGAATGCGACGAGCGACGGCTGCGACGCCACCGCCGGTCAGGATCGCCTCCAACGATGCTTTCAGACGCTGCCGGACCATCACCCTGCGCTCCGCAGCTCTGACCGGCCGAGATGCCCGGGACGATCCCGGTTAGGGGCCGCCGCATCGTTGGCTGCGGAAGCCCTGTGCCCCGCCGTCTGGACGAGCTCCAGGTACTGGTGGACCAGCGCCTTGCCGATCACGTCCCAGCTATACAGCTCTTCCGCGGTCCGGCGTCCGTTCTCCTCAAGCCGCCGCCGTAGCCCGGCATCGGAATACAGCCGACCGATCGCGTCCGCAAAGCCCTCCGGATCGTCCCGGATCAGGATGTTTTCGCCGTCCACCGCCTCCAGCCCTTCACAGCCGATGCTGGTGCTGACCACGGCCTTCCCCATGGCCCACGCGGTGGTGATCTTCAGCCGCGTCCCGCCGCCGATCCGGAGCGGAACGACGGTACAGAACGCATCGCGTACCCACGGCCGCACGTCGTCGACGTAGCCCGTCAGCTCGATGCCATACTCGGCTCCATACCTTGCGATCTCCTCCGGGCTCGCGCGCCCGATCCAGCGCACCGGCACCCCATGGCCGTGGCTGCGCAGGATCGGGAGGATCTCCCGGCCGAAGTAATGGAGCGCGTCTAGGTTGGGAAGCCACTCGGTGCCGCCAAGGTACGCAATCAGCTTGTCCCCTCCCCGCAGCGGGACGAACTCCGCAATGTCCACGCCGTTCGGCGCAACGATGATCGGAGCATCCGGCGCCAGCCGAAGCAGCCCTTCTCGATCCGCGTCGGACACCGCGACGTTGAGCGCCGCAGCCCGGCACCAGCGGGCCTCCTCCTTCCCGGTGAGGCTGGCCTGGAACCCCATGTACCAGCGTCGAAATCCCTTCTCGTTCTGAGCGCGGCGTCGCAGCAGCTCGGACTCCACGTTGTGGTGCGTACAAGCGATCGGGAGATCGCCGAGGAGCGTCAGGTACGCACTGAGGTCCGAGCTATCCACATGGACGAGGTCGAATCGTTCCGAGCGAAGTAGTTCGAGCAAGCGACGACGATACGATCGGGAATCGTAGGCGAAGCGTGTGTACGCGCGGCGAGACACCGCACTCCGGAGGTGATCCCAGATGAAGCGAACGGCGTCGTGCTCCTGTGGAATGGGGAACGCCTCGACCCTCGCGATGGCTGAAAGGGCCTCCACGCTCTCGGCCACTTCCTTGGCCGACCGATGCATCCCGGCCCGATAGAAGCAGAGCGCCACCACATCGAAGCCGGCGGCGAGCTGGCGCAGGACGTTGTAGGTCCGGATCGCGGCGCCGCTGCTCGGTGGATACGGCAGCGCGTGCGAGAGAAAGAGCAGCTTCGGCTTCGACGTGCGCGACACGCTCGGCGTGACCTCAGCCGGTCCGTGGGAATCATCCGAGACGAGAATCATCGGATTCCGGGTCATGCCAGCCATCGCTGTCGCCATGCTTGGAACATCAGTACGGCCCACAGCCCGCTCGCAAGCTCGTCATGGCCACGCTGGAGTGCCATCCACGCTCGGTGGACGGCAGCGCCGTGCAGGATCCCGTCCCGATCCAGCGCGCCGCGCTCCAGCAGATCCTCTGCCCAGGGGCGGAGCGCTCGTCGCAGCCACGCGGCGACCGGTACGGAGAACCCCATCTTGGGCCGGTCCACCAGCTCCGGCGGGACGCGGCGGTACAGTGCCTGGCGCAGCAGCCACTTACCCCGCTGTCCGCGAATCTTGAAGTCCCTGGGCAGCCTCCAGCAGAACTCCACGATACGGTGATCGAGCAGCGGGACACGTACCTCCAGGCTCACCGCCATGCTCGCGCGATCCACCTTGGCGAGAAGATCGTCGGGCAGGTAAGTCGCCTGGTCGGTCAGCATCATCCGGTCGAGGAGCGGTAGTCCGTCACTTGCCTGGAAAACCCGGTCGACGGCGGTCGCCGCCGGTTCAGGCCAGCGTAGGATCCTGCCGGGCCACTGCCACGCGCTCAGCAACGACCGGTACATCTCCCCCTCGGAGCCCCATCCCATGAGGGCTCCCAGCTTGACGATCTTCTCTCCGGCCAGGCGGTGGCGGGCCCCCGACGGCATCATCGGGCTGACCGACTTGTAGATCCGGTCCCACGAGCGGGCCGAGACACGTCCGATCCCCGCCGCGACAGCTCGTCGCACCGGTTTCGGCATCCGGCGGAGGCGGCTGATCGCCTGTTCGCCCTGGATGTAGCGATGATAGCCTCCCAGCAGCTCGTCCCCACCGTCGCCGGAAAGCGCGACCGTCACGCTCCGTCGCGCGAGCTGGCAGACCAGATAGGTCGGGATCTGCGACGGATCAGCGAACGGCTCGTCGAACAGATCGGCCAGCCGCGGAACGACGGCGCGCGCGTCCGCGTCCGTCAACACGAGCTCCGTATGATCCGTGCCGAGGTAGGCAGCAACGCGTGCGGCCGCCGGCGCCTCGTCGTAGTCGGGATGGTCGAACCCGATGGAGAACGACTCGATCGGGCGTGGAGTGAGAGCCTGCGCGACCGCAGTCACCATCGACGAATCGATCCCACCGGACAGCAGAACGCCCAGTGGGACGTCGGACAGCAGGCGCAGGCGCACCGCATCCGTGACCAGGCGATCGAACTCCTCGATGGCCTCTTCTTCGCTCCCCGTGAACGGCTCGATGCGCGCCTTTGCCACGACATCCGCCAGTGACCAGTACGGCCTCGGTGGCGGAGGGGGCTCGTCGACGGAGCGGATCGTCAGAATGTGGCCGGGCGGCAGCTTGAACGTGTTCTTGTAGATCGTCGCCGGCGCCGGGACGTACAGGTAACGGAGGTACTCGGCAAGGGCCTGCTGATTGATCTCGCGATCGAACTCCGGCCCCTCGACCAACGACCGGAGCTCGGATCCGAAGGTCAGCAGCCCTCGGCGCCACGAGTAGTATAGGGGCTTGATGCCGAGGCGGTCCCTCAGCAGCGTGAGTTCTCTAGCCTCCGCGTCCCACACCGCCATCGCGAACATGCCGATGAACCGCCCCAGCGCGGCTTCGATTCCCCACCGCTCGAATGCGGCAAGGATCGTCTCCGTGTCGGAATGCCCACGGAACCGCGCCCCGGCGCGCTCGAGGTCGCAGCGCAGAGCCAGGTGGTTGTACACCTCGCCGTTGAAGACCAGCGTGTAGCGCCCCGACGCCGATTGCATCGGCTGGCGCCCGTTGGTCGACAGGTCCAGAATGGCGAGGCGCCGGAAGCCGAACGCAATGCCTGCACGCTCATCGACCCAGATCCCTTCGTCATCGGGACCGCGGTGCTCGATCGGCGCAATCATGCGCCGCGCGCCGGCCTCCAGATCGTCACGGCGATACCCACGGCTCGAGACTATCCCCGCAAAGCCACACATGCCCGGCCTCGTGGCATTGAGCACATCCGATGCGACGCGGTGAGCGGCGCGGCGTTACCGCTGTCGGCACGCGGTTCCGTGACGACTCGCTCCGGGGATGGGAAGTGGGGGCGCGGCCCTGCCTTGCGCAGCGCGCCCCTCAAAGGACGGGCGAGGTCGGCGCCAACAGCCGCTCGGCGCCGTGCGGTTCGAGGTCGACCACGGCCACCCGGGGCTGGTCGTAGTAGCCCCGGAGCAGATTGCCGCGGATCCGGAAAACATCGCGCGCCATGCGCAGCGAGTCCAGGACCAGATTGACGCGCGATCCAGGCTGGTGCGTCCAGTTGACCGGGACCTCGGCGATGCGGTACCCGGCACGCCTCGCCATCAGCAACACCTCGACATCGAAGCTGAAGCCGTTCATCCGCATCCGCGAAAAAAGATCCTGGGCGACCGGACCCCGAAAGAGCTTGAAGCCGCACTGCGTATCCGCGATTCCTTTGACGGCGAGCGTCCGCACCAACAGGTGGAACGCCCTGCCCATTACACGCCGATACAGCCGGGCGCGTACCTGGACGCTTTCGCTCCGCACAGCCCGTGAGCCGATCGCAATGTCAGCGCCCGAATCGATCGCTGCCTCCAGGGCCTCGATCTCAGCGATCGGCGTCGCGCCGTCCGCATCGGCAAACAGGACGAGCCTCCCGCTCGCATTGACCACGCCCGTCCGAACGGCATAGCCCTTACCGGCGTTCGCCGGCAGCCGGATCAGGCGGATCTCCGGGTATTGGCGAGCGAGGCGGAGGACGAGGCCGCTCGTGCCGTCGCGGCTCCCGTCATCGACCACCAGGATCTCGGCGGCGCGGTTCCGTTCGCGGAAGTACCGAACGATCTCTCGAAGAGGCTGCCCCAGCCGGGCTTCCTCGTTGAACGCGGGAATTACAACCGAGATTTCGGGTCGCACGCGGATCCCCCTGCGAATCCAGTCGTCCACGGAATGGGCAAGTGTGGTGCCAGGACCGGGATCGCCTGGGGCCGCGCGCGGGGGCGTAACGAGCGGTAACGATCGAGTAGACCCATAGCCGCCCAGCTCCAACACCTGTGGTGGCTCCGCTACATAGGCGAGGCGTGACGTCAGCGCCCGTCGGGCGGCGTGCCGCAGAGGTACAGGTCGACCCGGTACATACGGTAGTCGAAGCGGGGCCGCTCGTGGGAGTGTATCACGTAGCAGTGCCGATCCAGCCAGGCCGCGACCTCGCCGGAAGCGTCATGGACGATCCCATCACGGCGGACCCAAACAACCGCCCAGAACTGCCCGTGCCCAGCGAGTGTCTCGTCCAGATGGGCGGCAGTCATCTTCAGCTCGCGCCCGAGGAGCTGGGGGGCATAGTGGCGCTGAAGGGCGATCGGCGTCGTGAGCACCGGGAGATCTGGCGCCGTCGTCTCGATCACCCGAAAGGCCGGACGCGGGTCGAACCGCATGCCGTCCGACAGATGTGATACGAGCGACGGTGCAATGCCTGCCACGATGACCGCCATGACTGCCCCCGCGATGACGTCCTTCCCCTGCTTCACCCGCTCCCCTATCAAGTGGATCAAGCCACCGGCCGATACGAAGACCATGGGCAGCATCACGACCGCATAGTCCGCATAGACGTTCGTGACGAATGATGCCGCGAAGAGCGTGACCATCGTGCTCGCCACGCCCAGCCCGGCGACAGCAGCCCAGCGACGCTGCCGCGGCGTTCTCCCGAGCAGGAACAAACCGAGCGCGCCCAGCGCACCAGCGGTGAACATCACCGGGGTCAGCCATTCGACGATCGCCGGCATGAGCCGGATCGTCGCCTCCAGCCCGCGGCCGCCAAAGTTGCGCAAGGAAGATCCACGCCCTTGAGCGGCAAGGACGATGTACGCCGTGCCTGTGACGGCCAGGAATGGGCCCCATAGCGCGGCCCAAGCACGGCGCGACGGCCAGGTCCAGCCCACTTGACCCAGCGGGCCGACCAACGTCAGCGCGAGCACCACGCCAATGACGGGGAATACGAACGTCGGATGCGTCGCCGTGCCCGCCAGGAGCACCGCCAGCGCCGCGAGATAGTCCCGCCGCCGATCAGTTTCATACGCGCGAAGCACGTACAATAAGAAGGCAGCGGACAGCAGATAGAGCAGCGACCCGTACCGCGCCATTCCCGAGACGTGGAGGTGCCACGGCGCGAGCGCCACCCAGAGAGCCGCGGCGAAGGCACCGAGCCGGCCGAAGAGCTCGTATCCGAGCCTCCAGGTCGCATAGATGCCCAGGATTCCGAAAAAGAATGGCATTAGGCGCATCCCCACGTGCGTGGGCGGCACCCACTCGAAGAGGAGGTGCTGTAGGAGGTAGTAGAGCGGGCGCGCGTCGATCCCGGGCCGGAGAGGCGAATCGAACAGGTGGGTCGCCTCGACCAGTGTGTAGACCTCGTCCTCCTCGAAAGGATAGGAGTCGAGGCCGTAGAGCCGCAGCGCGGCAGCGGCACCGAGGACGAGCACGAACCATCGAGCCGCCCGGTAACTATCGTTCCGGGAACGGCTTTGATCGGAAGCGGCGAACGAATACGGCATCGAAGTGCTTCGTCAAGCCAGCTTGAGATGCTCGAAGGCCGTCTGCAAGTAGTAGCCGGCGAGCTGACGGGGATGCAAGTAACGATCGAAGAAATCTCGGGCGTTGCGGCTCAGTCGTTCCCGTTCGTCAGGATGTTTGAGGTAGTACTCGCAGGTAGAGAGCAGGTCGCTGAGATCGGGGCGGACATACGCCACGTGTATGCGGTCCTCCAGGAGCACGTGCAGGCGATTGCGTGGCTGGACCGCGACCACGCACGCGCCCACGGCCAGGTAATCGATCAGCCGGAAGCACAGGTCGCCATTGCCGGGCAGGTCGATGCAAACCTGCGCCGCTGCAGCCTCGCGCAGGTACTGACTGTAGCGAACGCGGCCCGCTCCTCCGAGGAACCGAAATGAAGTCTGATCGGTGAGGAGGGCAAGGGCCCGGGAACGGATTTCCACCCCGGCCTCAAGGCCGAAGCGGCCATACACATCCCAGTGAAACTCGCCGCGTTCTCGCAGTCTGCGCAGCGAGGACAGCGCGCCATAGATCATCGGTGAGGCGGGCACGAAACCGCCGGGGTACACGTTTGACGAGCCTGGGAATCCTCCGACCGGGTGCTGCATCTTGAAGTAGACCGCCACCCGCCGTGCGCATTCCTCGTTGATGATGGGATAATCGCTGTAATCGAACGCGATCTCGTATGCGCGGCCATCGACGAGTAGCCGAGCCAGAGCGATCCCGCTGTAATCTTGGGAGAGCATCTTCCGCCGAACGGGCACCCAATCGCTGAGACCGATATGAACGTGGACCATCCATTTTTCCGCGGGCGCCCGGGCGTAACGCGACGGCCACTCGAACTCGGACACCTCGAGCAGTCGCGGATCAGGACGCCACGTCGGCGGAGCTGGAGGTGCGCCACGACGGAGCTGCCAGTAGCGCTCCGTGACCAGACTGCCCAGAGTCGCGATCAATCCATTCCCCATGGTGGCCCCTCGAGCGTTGCGGATCCGCGGAATGGAGCGGTTGTGGGTCGCACCCGACGGTCGCGCTACCGCGCCCGCGGCCGGCTTCCGACCAGCAGGGTGGACGATCTCTTCACGCGACCGGCAAGCCGCGATTGCTAACCGTACAGCAGGACCATCTCCGAAACCCTAACCATTCTAAGCTCGGTTCAAATGCGAACTCCGACGGCTCGGCGCCGCTGACCGGTTCTCTGAAACGACGCGCACACGCACGCGCACGAGTGGGAAGATTCCAACCCCTCGACCGGAATCACGAAAGCGAGCATCCCCGTCTACCGGACGTGGACGGCCCCAGCAGGGCATGACTTTTCTCGACTGTGGAGCCGCCGACAGATCGTGCCAAGGCCCGACCCACGTTGGTCGCGGCGCCCGGCCATGGCAAGCGCCCCGGCCCAATGCAACGTTCATTCCCTGCCGAGGCTTTCCTTGGGGAGGCAAGCCAGACCGGTCTTCGGACACGCTGTCCAGCCGCGTCTCCCGGCGAGGGTGACTAATGACTAAGAGGCCGCAGGGCCCGCGGCGCCCCCGCACGCCCCCTGCAAGTCCGCCAGCCGTCGTTCCACGCTGCATCAGCATATCCATCCGATCAGTTGGCCTGTCGCTCCGAAGCGCTGGGTGTGGCGTCGCTGTCACATATGGGCTCCGGTGATTCTGTGGCGAGGCCATCACCAGCGCCTGGTCCCACCTTCTTGGGGCAGCCGGGGCGGGCGGCAACAGATCTGATTAGAGGCGGAAGGTGGGCGATGTCACCAGTCCGCCAGGCGGGGATGAAGCGCGGCCCCCTGGTCGGGCCAGTCCAGCGACGGGCTGAGGATGCACAGCGACCCCGCCCGCGCACGTTGCGCAGGGACGGGGTCGGTGGACTTGCGTCCGCGCGTTCGGGCACGCGGCTCAGGATCCGGCCCGGTAGCGGTGCTACTCGGTGGAGTGCTGAGCGATCACGCCCGATCCCGGGCTTGGTGAGGCCGCGCGCCGGCGATTCCCGAAGGCCGGCGCGCAGGGTCTCCGCTCAAGAAATCACCAGCCGGGGTTCTCGCGCCACACCGAAACACGCCCCCACCACAGCGACATCTCCTCCGCCGGCCCCTGGTTGAGGTTCGCGCCGAGCGCCACGCCGTAGAACGCGTCGTTCGCGTATTTCGGATCGGCCCGGAGCCCCGTGCGCGAGTAGACCTTGCGGCCGTCGACCCACGCTTCGAGCGCGCCGTCCGCCGCGTCGGCGCTCGACGGGAACTTGAAGTGCAGCCGGTAGACGTGCCACTGGCCGTCCCAGTAATCCTCGGCGCGGAGTCCAGGGATCACGTCCTCGATCGTATTGCCTGGAGGGCCACCGATCGTGAGGCGGCTGCCCTGCTGGCCGATCTTCAGCTCGAATCGGCCTCCCTGGTAAATCAGCCCGAAGATCCACTTGTAGTCGGGTGCACTGGTGCAATTCCACGAGGCGGGTGCGCGGGTCTTGAAGTTCTGGCTGAACTTCGCGACGACCTCGATCCACAGCTCGCGTGGCTCGTTGCCCGATCGACGATTCGGAGTGTACGTCGGCAGTAGCAGGTCACGGCCAATGGAGAAGTCCTGACACCGGCTGGACGAGTTCGTCCGGTTCGGGAACGTGTACCTCATGCTGCGGTTGCTCGATCCGTAGCCGGTGCTCGTGTCGAGCGTGATGTGCTGCTGGCCTTTGTCGCCCCACAGGCGGGTGCCGTAGATCCCGCGCGGGTCGCTGAGCATGTGCTGCGTGCTCGTGTACGTGGAGAAATCTTCGAACACCCACGGTTGCACCGAGCCGCCGCCCTGCTGCGTAACGGTCACCGTCGCCTGCCCCGTCCTCCCCTCGCTCGTGGCCGTGATCGTCGCCGTGCCCGGCGCAATGCCGCGCACGAGCCCGCTGGACGTCACCGTCGCGACCGATGTGTTGGAGCTCGACCACGTGATGGTGCGGCCGCTCAGCGCGTTGCCGTTCTGGTCCCTGGGCGTCGCCGTGAGCTGGAGCGTTCCGCCGACCTGGATCGTGCCCGACGAGGGCGAAACCGTGACCGTGGCGACCGCCGGCTGCGTGCTACCGCCGCCATTGCTCCCACCGCCGTTGCTTCCACCGCCGCTGTCGCCACCGCCGGAGCTCTGGTCACCGCACCCGATGCGTTGCGTGCTGACCACCAGGTTGTCGATGTAGCGCTCCTGCTGGCGCGGGGAGCCGTCGTTCCAGTAGTTCTCCAGGAACAGCGCGTTGATGCCGTAGGCGCTGTAGTTGCCCACCCAGTTCAGGTTCGTGGCGCGCGCCTCGAGATTGCCGTTGATCCAGAGCTCGAAGACACCGTTGCTCTGGCCGGGATCGTTCACCCGGACCCGCGCCTCGACGCAATACCACTGGCCCACGTGCGCGGCATCGAAGAGCGGCGTCTTGCCGACCTGCGCCCCGAGCCAGCGGAGGTTGGCGAAGTCGTTGTATTTGGTCGTGCGGACGTTCCCCTGCGTATCCGTCCCCGAGGCAGGGTCGAGGACCAGGTAGTTGTTCCCAGCGCCGCCGCTCCAGACGTGCGCGATGAGCGCCTCCGACCAGTTCGAACCGGCGAAGACAACTGCCCGGGCCAGCTTGTCGCCGCCGCCGCCCGTCCACCCCGGCTCGTTGCGCAGATAGAAGCGCCAGTAGATCTCCCGGTAGTTGGCCGTACCGCCGTCGACCGGCCGGAAGTACGAGTCCGGCGTCCTGCCGAAGGCCAGCTTCAGCGAGCCCGCGTTGACGTCGCCCGCGTTGAAGCGTGCGCGCATGGCGCCGGAGCCGCCCACGCCGACCCCGGTGGCCCGGACGAAGCGGCCGCCGCGGCTGTCGTACTCGAAATACTGCCCGAGCCGGTCCTGGTCGAAGTCGTCACACCAGATCCACCCGCTCTGCGGCCGCGAGCACTCGTTGACCAGACCCGCGGTGCCGCCGCTGCCGCCGCTACCACCGTTGCCGCCACCCCCGGTCACGGTGATCTGGGCGCTGGCGCTCTTGCCGTTGCTCGTGACCGTGATCGTCGCGCTGCCGGCAGCGATTCCGGTCACCAGGCCCGTCGCGTCGACCGTCGCGACCGAGCTGTTCGAGGACGTCCAGGAGAACTGGGCATCCGGCACGACGTTCCCGCCGGCGTCCTTCGCCGTCGCCTCGAGGCGGTAAGAGGCCCCGACCTCGATGGAACGGGAAGTCGGGTTCAGCGAAACCGATGCCACGAGCTGACGGACGACGGCGCGCGCGGTGTCCGCCTTGCCGCAACACGGTGCCGCCGCCACGATGAGCGCGGCCCCCACCGCCTTGGCTGTGACGATCCCCATGTTGTCCACCGTGGCGATGTCGGGGTGGAGCGACGTCCACGTGATCCGGGCCCCGGACAGGACGCTGCCATCCTCGCCGTACGCCCTGGCGGTAAACTGCACCTTCGAGCCGAGTGCGTCCAGGGTATCCGCCGCAGGCATGATCTCGACACGGGCGACCTGGGAGGACGGTGAACCCGCGACGGTGACCGACACCGTGTCCGCGACGTCTCCGGCACGCGCGACGATCCGTGCGGTGCCGTACCCTACCGCGCGCACCACTCCCTCTCCGCTCACGACGGCGACGGCCGGATCGAGCGAGGACCACTCCACCTTCGCACCTTCGACCTCGTGCCCGTTCCGGTCCTGGGCCACTGCGACGAAGCGGATCGAGTCGCCGATCTCAACGACCACTGCCAGGGCGCCGTCCAGCGGGGGATTGCCTCCCTGGTCGGCCCCGAACGGGATCACCAGCAACGACGCGACCTTCTGCTGCACGGTGATCGTGGCGGTTTCCGACCGCGAGGCCACGGATACCTCGATCTCGGCCGTCCCAGGCCGAACCGCGGCGACCTTCCCGTTCCGATCGACCGTCGCGACGTCCGGATTCAGGCTGCGCCACGAAAGCGGGGCGTTGGAAACCGGGACACCGTCAACCGATACCTCTGCGGAGATCCGGACCGTGTCACCCAACGCCTCCAACGTGGCGCTGCTGGGCGATAGCCTGATTTCGACCAGTTCAGGATCCACCCTGAGCAGGTCGTCGTACTCACAGGCAGCAAGAACCAGTAGCCCCAGCAACAGCAGGCCACCTTTGAACACTACCCAACGCATGCGACAGCCTCTCGACAGGGAAACGACAACACAGCCGTCGGGCGAAGCCAGGGGAGAGACCCCGTTCGCTGGCGGCCAGGCAGGCATGGCGGGAAGGGTCTCCCGCTTTAGCCCCTTAGCTCTGCGTCCCCGTCTTTCGGCGGGTTTGCTCTGAGCAGCGGACCTGGGTACGGGTTGAAACGCTCGCCGCGGTTCGACTCCCCGCGTCGGCAACAGCGGTGCCCCGGGCCGGAGTGGGTGGGCAGGGTGCGCGGAAGAGGCGGAATTGCAGAGGATCCGGCGCTGCCGCCGGGCCCGAGAAGGCTCCCGGCTCGGTGGCGGACGGGAAACTCGTTGCCGCCCGGATCGAACTCTTTTCATTGATCCGGCTGCGCCCTGGGGGTGCGGAGGAGCAACGCCGGCAATACATTTCGGGCCGAAATGTGGCGGTAATCGCGCAATGGCCCCGCCGCCCGGGCCTCCGCCGCTACGGCGCTCAGCGCCGCGCCGTCGGCACGCGCCGTGCTCTCGCGCCCCGCGGCTGCGAAGTCGAGCTCACCTGGAGAAACCCGTTCATGCTACTCGCGTCCTGGATCGCCATAGGCAGTGCCCTAGCGTTTCTGGCCTACATCTTCGTCGGCTACCCGCTGGCGTTGAAGGTGCTCGCGTCGCTTCGGCGCCGTGAGCGGCCGGAGCCGGTACTGGATGAATGGCCGGAGATCAGTATCGTCGTGGCGGCGTACAACGAGGCGGGGCAAATCCGGCAGCTCATCGAGAACCTGCTCGAGCTCGACTATCCCCCGGAGCGGCGTCAGATCGTCGTCGTCTCGGATGCATCCACCGACGGGACCGATGACATCGTGCGGGAGTACGCGGACCGCGGCGTCGAGCTGGTCCGGCTTCCCGAACGCCGAGGCAAGACGGGGGCAGAGAACTACGCGCGGCCCTACCTGCGTGGGCAGATCATCGTCAACACGGACGCCTCGATCCGGATCGGGCGGGACGCGCTGCGCCGACTCGTTGCGCAGTTCGCAGACCCCACGGTCGGCGTCGCGTCTGGCCGGGATGTCAGCGTGACACGGGTCGACGGGGACGCCAACCTCGGCGAGTCCGGCTACGTCGGCTACGAGATGTGGCTACGGGATCTCGAGACGCGGGTCGACGGCATCGTCGGCGCATCGGGCTGTCTGTACGCGATCCGGCGGGACCTGCACGATTACCACCTGCCCGAGGGCCTGAGCCGCGACTTCGCCGCGCCGCTGGTCGCCCGGCAGCACGGCTATCGCTCCGTCACGGTCAATGACGCGTTGTGCTTCGTGCCGCGCGCGCCGTCGCTGCGCCGTGAGTATACCCGGAAGGTGCGCACCATCACCCGCGGAATGGAGACGCTCTTCTACAAGCGCGCCCTGCTCGATCCGTTCCGCTACGGGCTTTTTTCCTGGATGCTGTTCAGCCACAAGGTCTGCCGCTGGCTGATGCCATGGGCGCTGGTGGTCCTGGTCCTCGGCATCGCTGCGCTGAGCGTCACGGAGCCGTGGGCCCGAGCGGTGGCCCTGTTGATCCTCCTGGGTTGCGCCCTGGCGCTGGCCGGATGGCTCTGGCCGGATGGCAAGCGCATCCCACGGCCGCTCGCGATTCCCACCTACATCGCGGTGGCGAACATCGCCGTGCTCCGCGCCTGGTTCAAGGCGGTGCGTGGGGAGCTCAACCCGATCTGGGAGCCGACCCGGCGGGTCCCGGTAGGATCGCACTGAGGAAAGGGCGCGCGGCCTTCCGCACGCGCGCCCCCCTCCCCCCGCGCGCCCGTCGTCGGCCGACGGCGCACCATGGCGGCCCTCGGGCCGCGACACGAGCCGCCCCCAGAACAGGACGGGAAAATCGATCGCCGCGCCGACTGTCGGCGCGGCGATCGCAGGTCCACGATCAGGGGACGAGAAGCGACGGTCGTTGCCCCACTACCACGCGCCCTGGCGGAAGATCATCACCGGCAGCGTCCGCAGCATGATCTTCAGGTCGTGCCACACGGACCGCTTCTCGATGTACTCGAGATCGAGCTGGACCTTCCTCTTGACGTCCTCGATCGACCGGTCGTAGTGCTGGTTGACCTGAGCCCAGCCCGTAATGCCAGGACGGACACGCTGACGCTGCGCGTAGCCCTCGATCTGCGTCCTGAGTTGCTGGAAGATCGCGGGCTGTTCCGGCCGAGGGCCGACGATGTTCATGTCGCCGATCAGCACGTTGAAGAGCTGGGGCAACTCATCCAGTCGGTACTGGCGGAGGATCCGCCCGATCGGCGTGACACGACGGTCGTTCGGCGTGGCCCACACCTGACCGCTGCTGTCCGCGTCGACCCGCATCGTCCGGAACTTGTAGATCCGGAACAGGCGCCCCCCGTGATCGACACGACGCCGGGAGCCCGGATACGGGGACGATCCGTTGCGCCGGTCGAGCCCGACGCGCCATTGCGTGTAGAACACCGGCCCCGGCGATGTCAACTTGATCAGCAACGCGATCACCAGCATGAGGGGAGCGGTGGCGACGAGTCCGATCGCCGCGATCGCGACGTTGAGCGCCCGCAGACTCCAACTCTCGCGCGGACGCGGCCGCTGCGGCGCTCCCACGACCGGCGCCGGCTTCGTCGTGGGATGCCCGTTCCCCAAGAATGTATGGAGTCGCGATTCGACTTGAGTCTCCAGTGCCATCAGCCCTCTGCTCGTCGATTCCAGCGGTGGTTTCGTGGGCGGTGACCGCTCTTGCCCCGTGAGAGTGGGCGACCGGGTCGGCGCGGAGAGCACAGCAACCGGTGTGCGCGGCGGACGACGGGGGGATGGACCGCGCTAACTGCGCATCACACCGTCAGTTGGACAGGCGCAAGACAGATTGCTGTGAAGGCGTGTCCTTGTAGCGGTATGGCGACTGCTGTGGAGGCACCGCCACAAGGGCCGGGCGATCGAGCCGGGGGCTGGAGACCCGGATCAGGAGACGAGCGGGAGGTCCAACTCGAAGTAGAACCGCGTGCCCCAGCCGGCGCGGGTCTCGACCCGTAGAGTCGAGCCCATGGCCTCGACCAGCCGCCGGCAGATGGCGAGACCCAGACCGCTGCCGGAGAAAGCATACCCCGTGGCGGTCGGTGCCGGCCGGAACGGCTCGTACAGGCGGTCCAGGACCTCGGGGGCGATGCCGTTGCCCGTGTCTCGGACGGAAAACTCCACGCGTGTCGGACCGGTCTCGCGGGCGACGACCTCGACGAACCCCTCGTCTGTGAACTTGAGCGCGTTGGTCGTGAGGTTGAGGAGCACGCGGCTCAGGGCGACCGGGTAGCCCATGCGCTGGTCCTGGCTGGGCGGGAGCATGCGAATCGTGAGACCTCGCTCCTCCGCCATGGGCTGCACGGTGTCGCGGACCGACTCGAAGATCTCGGTCACGGAGAAGGGGGTCGGCTCGGCTTCGGCGAGCTGGTCTCCGCCGCGTGCGAGTTCGATGATGTCGCCGACGATGGAGAGGAGGCCGAGTGCGGCGCTGTAAATGATGCCGAGCTGCCTGCGCTGGACAGCGTTGACCGCGCCGCTCTGACCGCGCCGCAAGGTCTCGGCGAGGAAGAGGATGGAGGTGAGCGGCGAGCGCAGGTCGTGCGCGAGCTCGACCAGGAGATCCCGCTCGTCGACGTCGCCGAGGCCCGCGGCGAGGCCGAGAGCCGGACGGCTTTCCGGTTCGGCTGCCTCGTTCAGCCGCTCGAGGGCGTCGAGGATCGCGAGCATCTCGTCGCGCCCCACGTCGGGGCGCGAGGCCCAATCCCGGATGAGCTCGGCACGCAACTCGTCCAGCGTGCGCCGACGCCGAACGGCCCCGGGCCGGGGATCGCCGACCTCACGGCCCTCCACCAGTGCATCCAGTTCCGTGGCCAGTGAGGCGATCTCGAGGACGGCATCACCCCCGTGCTGCGACGCGGTCTCCGAGCCGACCGCACGGGCGGCGATCCTGCGGGCGGCTCGCCGGATCGTCGGGCTCGAGATGCCCGCGAGAGGATCCCCGGCATCCGCGTTGGCGGCCGGCCTCGGCTGGTTGCGTCCTCCACCTCCGTTCGGCGCAGGACTCATCCCAGCTTGGCAGTAATGATCGTGTCACGCTGGAGGCCGTGTTTCTCCATCAGGCGGTACAGCGTGGTCCGGTCCACACCGGCGATTCGTGCGGCCTTGGACATGTTGCCGCCCGACCGGCTCACCAGCCACACCAGGTACGACCGCTCGAACTCGACCAGGACCCGGTCGCGCGCCGCGTGGTACTTCTCCTCCATCGCGCCCGCGTTGAAGGTGACCAGCTCGCGCGGCACGGGCTCGTGGTCGTCCAGCACGGGAATGTCCTCGGGTCGGATCTCGCAGCCCGGGTCCAGGAAGACGACCATGTGCTCGACGACGTTCTCGAGCTCACGCACGTTGCCGCGCCACGGCCGCGCCTGGAGCGCCTGGATGGCGCTCCGGCTCCACCGGGGCATGGGCGAGCCCGGCTCGCGATGCCGCGCCCAGTACATCTTGAGGAAGTGCTCCGCGAGCAACGGGATGTCCTCGGTCCGCTCCCGGAGCGGCGGCACCCGGATGGGCACGACGCGCAAGCGGTAGTAGAGGTCGCGGCGGAGGATCCCCGCCTCCGTCGCCTCCTGGGGGTCCCGGTTCGTGGCCGCGATGAAGCGGACGTCCACCACCGCATCCGTCGTGGTGCTGCCGACGCGCCGGACGACCCCGTCCTGGATGACCCGCAGGAGCTTGGCCTGGATCGCCTGGGACATCTCCGTCAACTCGTCCAGGAACAGGGTCCCGCCGTTCGCGACCTCGAGGAGGCCGGGCTTGTCACGGACCGCGCCGGTGAACGCGCCCTTGACGTGCCCGAACATTTCCGACTCGAGGAGCGTCTCCGGCAGCGCCGCACAGTTGACCGCGACCAGCATGCGGTCGCTGCGGCGGCTGTGATGATGGATGAACTGCGCGATCAGCTCCTTCCCGGTGCCGCTCTCCCCCGTGATGAAGACCGACGCGTCCGTGGGCGCGACCTTGCGCGCCAGCTCGATGGCTTGCCGGAACGCCGGCGAGTTGCCGAGAACGACGATCTTGTCGCTATGGCCCTGGAGGTTTTTCTGGTCCTCCCGAGCGGCGTTCGCGGCGCGCGCGGCCATGACCACATGCGCGGCGCGGCCCACGAGGACCTGGAGGTGGGCCGCCGAGAACGGCTTCGGCAGGTACTCCCACGCCCCGAGCTCGAGCGCCTGGATGCTCGACTGGACGCTCGGATTGCCCGTCATGATGATGGCGACGGCGTCCGGCTTCGCCGCCAGAGCCGCCTTGAGCAACTCGAGCCCCGGGACCTGAGACATGTAGAGGTCGATCAGGACGATGTCGAACGGCTTGCGCCGCAGGAGCTCCAGCGCCTCTTCGCCCCGCGTCGACGTCGTGACGTCGTAGCCCTCGGACTCCAAGACGGTGGCGCAGCTCTCGCACAGCGTGCGCTCGTCATCCACGATGAGGATCTTGATACCGGCCCGCTGTTGCCGGTCGAGCGAGACCGGCGCCGAGACGCCCTGCTCCGAGCCGAGACCGGGGCCACCGCTTCTCGCGCGGAGTCGGTTCTCAGACACGCCGCACTTACCTCCTCTGAGGAGCGACACTGCAAGCAGATCCTGCCATTGGGTTCCATCCGTCGGGCCAGTCGCTACAAGGGCGCTGCGGACCGTGCCGTGCGTTCGCGGGAGTCGGGGAGGTGAGCGGACGCCTCGTCGATTCCAGGCGCCGTTGCCGGGGATCCATCCGGAAGCGCACCGACCGGCGGAAGCCGACCACGTCGGCGTGAGCCGAGCGGCGCGCGTCCGGGCGCAAGGATCTGTGCCGGCCGTCCGCTGCCCGCTCGGCAGCGTTAAACGCATCGTATCTAGCACCTGCGGGCGCGAATGTCAATAAGAAGATCCGTAGGGTTCACGCAACACCTGCCCCTGTCAGGCCGCAGGTCAGGATGTAGCCGGGGCGCAACACGCTGCGCCGCCCCCGCGACCCCGCCCATGGCGGCTGCCGCCCTCTATTTCCCTGTGCGACAGAGAGATACGTGCCCTCGGACAACGACTCACGGGAGCGGTCCCGCCCTTGCGGGAGCCCCCGCCGACGCGAGCGCGCGTGGCGCCTCCTTCCACGGCGCGCCATCCACGTGATCCGTGTTGGTGGAATACAAGCCATGTCGAGCGATCTCCCGACCGGCCCGGTTCGGTCGACCACCGAGTTGGCCGCCCAGCCGGACAGCGCCCTGCCGACGGCCTCGGCCCCCCTTCGGCTCTGGACGGACGAGGGCGACGGAGGTGGCGGCCAGGATTGGCTCCGCTACCTCGCGGCGGTGGTCCGCTACAAGTGGCTGATCCTACTGGTCCTGGCCATCGGCACCGCGGCCGGCGTCGTCGCCAGCCGCTTCGTGCCCGTCAAGTACACGGCCCAGGCGACCATCTGGATCGAAACGGTCAACCGGGGGAACGATCCCGGCCCGATCCGGACCCCCGGACTGCTCCAGTCGTACTCCTGGCTGGAGCTGCTGAGGTCTTACGTGGTCCTGGACCACGTCGTGCGCGAGATGCGCTTGTATCTCCATCCATCGTCACCCGCTGTGGCAGCCGCGCTCAAGAATTTCTCCGTGAAGGAGCGGTTCCAGCCGGGAACCTACGAATTTGTCGTCGGGCGCGACGGCACCAGCTTCGAGTTGCTCTCCCGCGACGGCGAGGTGCTGCAGCGCGGCGTCTTCGGCGATTCCGTGGGGGCGGACCTCGGGTTCCAGTGGGTCCCGGCACGAGGCTCGATCGCCCCCGGCGAACGGATCGCTTTCACTGTGACGAACCTGCGCGACGCCGCGCGTGCGCTCAACGAGGGCCTCATCGCCAGCATGACGACGCAGCAGGGCAACTTCCTGCGCATCGCCCTCGTCGGCACGGACCCGGCAAGGACCGCGGCCACGGTGAATGCGGTGACCCACAGGCTGGTGGAGGTGGCGGCGGAGCTGAAGCGAGCGAGGCTGGATGAGCTGACGAAGATCCTGGAAGAGCAACTCCGGGTCGCCCGGGAGGATCTGGAGGCGGCGGAGATGGCCCTCGAGGCATTCCGCATCCAGACCATTACGCTGCCTTCGGATCGCGGGCTCGCGATCGCGCCGGGCGTGGCGGTCACGCAGGACCCGGCGTTCTCGCAGTATTTCGAGATGAAGCTCCAGCAGGAGCAGCTCAAGCGGGATCACGACGCGATCCAGCGGGCGCTGGCGAGCTCCGAGGGCACCTCCTTGTCGGTCGAGGCGCTGGAGGTGATCCCCTCCGTGCAGCAGTCTTCGCAATTGAAGGCCGCTCTGGAGGAGCTGACCACCAAGCGGGCGGAGCTGCGCGGGCTCCGGCACCGCTTCACCGAGGAACACCCGGTCGTAAAGGCCGTCATGGCAGAGGTCGATTCCCTCGAGAAGACGGTGATCCCGCGGTACGCCCAGGCGCTCCTCAGCGAACTCCGCGCGCGCCAGAACGAAGTGGGCCGGTTGATCGCTTCCAGCTCGGAGCAGCTCAGGCAGATCCCGCCGCGGATGATCGAGGAGGCGCGCCTGCAGCGGCACGTCGCTACCGCAGAGGCGCTCTACACGAACCTCCATCAGCGCTACAACGAGGCGCGCCTGGCTGCCGAGAGCAGCATCCCCGACCTGAGCATCCTCGATGAGGCAATGGTGCCGCAGTGGCCGTCGAGCAACAGGCGACCGCAGATCATCCTCCTTGCCTTCGCCGGTAGCCTCGGGCTGGGGATCCTGGGGGCGCTCCTGCTGGATCGGATCGACCCACGGCTGCGCTACCCCGAGCAGGTGACGCACGGCCTCGGTCTGCCGATCATCGGCGCGGTGCCCCACGTGCGCCAGCGCAAGCCCCTGCCGGGGTCGGATGAGGCCGCGTCCGTCGTGGAAGCTTTCCGCAGCATCCGGTTGAACCTCGTACACGCGTATGGCGCGGCCGGCCCCATCATGGTCACGGTGAGCAGTCCCGGCAGTGGCGACGGCAAGTCGTTCATTTCGGCAAACCTGGCGCTTGCGTTCGCCGAGCTCGGCCGGCGCACCCTGCTCATCGACGGCGACATCCGGCGCGGCGCGCTGCATCGTTTTTTCGGGCTCACCCGGAAGCCGGGGCTGACGGATTACCTTCGGGGGGCTGTGGAGTGGGAAGCGTTGATCCAGCGCACGGAGCACAAGTCTCTCGACTTCGTGGGCTGCGGGACGCGGCTACAGAGCGGACCCGAGCTGCTCGCCTCCGGCCCCATGGGGGCGCTCCTCAAGGAAATGCGCTCCCGTTACGATGTGATCCTCGTGGACAGCCCGCCGCTCGCGGCGGGGATCGACCCGTTCGTCCTCGGCACGCTCACGGGCAATCTGCTGCTGATCCTGCGGACCGGCAGCACGGACCGGGAGATGGCCGGCGCCAAACTCGACCTGCTTCAGCGCCTCCCGATCCGGATCCTGGGCGCGGTGCTGAACGGCGTGTCGGCATCGGGCCTGTACCGTTACTACTACCGGCACTACGCGTATCTGCCCGGATACCAGGCTGAGGATGAAGAACCGGAAGGAGCGAACAACCTGGTCAAGGTCTGATCGCGGGGCAGGGGCGCGAGGGGGAGGCCGGCGTATGCCGGGTCGCCAGCCGGGCTGAAGCACGTGCCTCAGCCCGGCTGCGCCGGCTGAGGGGCGAGGTTGAAGAACCGGATCGGCTCCTCGCCCCGTCCGCTCTGGGAGGTGCGGAGCGCGATGATCGCGCGAACGAGGAGGTCCACCGGCTCGATGCCCGCCTCCCTGAAGTTCTTGACGGCGTACAGACCGGCGCGCATGCGAGCCAGGGTGGCGGCCGAAGCCCCCTCCGCCGCTGCGATCGCACGACGCGCAATGGCGTGAGCGCCATCGGGATCCGTCTCCGGGGCGAGGACCACGATCTCGGAGGGGCCCATGCGGCCGATCACGTCCGAGTTGCGGATGCATTTGCGGAGGATGGCCAGAGCACTCGCGAATCCGGCGTCGCCCTCCGGGGTCCTCGGCCGCTCACGGTTCGCGGTGGCGGGCTCGAGTGCAAAGACCAGGCACGCCATGGGACGGTCGTAGCGCGCGGCTTCCGCCGCCATCTCGGCGGCGCGCCGCATGAGGCCCCGGAGGTTGTAGACGCCTGTCGCGCTGTCGAGGATGCTCGCCTCCCGGCACGCGTCGGCGTGGAGCTTGGCACCGAGCAGCCTCCGGAGTCTCAGCAAGAGCTCCTCCCCGTCGAGCGGCATCCCCAGCAGATCCCAGGCCCCGGCCCGGAGCGCTTCGAGCCGCTTCCGCCGGGTTATGGGGCCTTGGCTGTTGATCAGGATCGGCGTGCCGGGATCGAGGACGAGACCACCGGACAGCGCGCGGCAGACGTCGAGGCCCGAGCCGTCGGGCAGCTTGGCGTCCACCAGCACGCCGTCGGGTTGGACGGTACGGGCACGCTCCAGGGCCTTCTCGGCGCTGCTCGCGGTGATGACCGAGAAGCCGTTCGGTGCCAGGATGCTCTCGAGTGATCCAACCCACCAGCGGTGGTCACTGACAATGAGGATCAGCGGCGATCGCGGGTTCATGGATCCAAGACGAGCGGGGCCGGTGCGCTGGCCGCGCACATCCGGCGGTTCCGGCCCAGACTATCCGTGGGCACTTCGAGCGAGCAGCACGTTCATTCCTCGTGGAATCGCGGCGCTTTCCAGCAACATTCGTGCAGGAACGGCGCATCCGATTCCGGTGCGCTCGGATACGGCGTTTCGACTCTCGGCCACGGAGCGGCGAAACGCGCACTGCGGCATGGAGCCGACACTTTGCGCCGACGATTGATGCACGGCTAGAACACTGCTCGGCCGGCGCGGAGCCATGGAGAGGGCCTGAGTAGCCCCGTCAGAATGCAGGATCGGGCCTTGCCCGGCGCGGCATCGATCTTGAATCGGGCCGCAGCTCGTCGCGCGGCGCATGGACATGCCGCAACACCGACAGCAACCGTTCGGGGGGACGCGAGATCAGCGATGCTTTGCGGGAACTGCCAGGCACTGGTGCGCGAGCTCACGGGCCAGTCCGCGCCGCAGACGTGGCTGAAGAAGGCCGTACCGGCGGGGCTGGAACCGTTGCGCATGTTCCTCTGTGAGCAGTGTCTCGCGTTGCTTCCCGCGGCCGACTCGACCGATCTCCTGCTTCGAACCCTGTCGCGGCTGGCGCGGTTCGGGCTCGGGGCTCAAACCCGGCCGCTCCTGACGGCGGGCAAGGGGAGCGCCGAGTCAGCGAACGCCTCGCGGCGGGGCATGCCGAAGGCGAAAGGGACGGGCTTCCAGGAGTAGTGTAGAGCCATGATCGGAACCAGTGCCACGCGAGGTGTCCTCCTCGCAGCGCTCGTGCTGGCGGCGGCGCCGGGCGCCGTGTTGTCTCAGAACGTGCAAGTGGCCGCCTCGAGGCGAACCGCGGCGTGGGACCCCGCACAACTCCACATGAGCCGCGAGTCGCTCGAGGAGTTGCTCGCGCGCTATGAACAGGCCACCCGTTCCACGGCGTACAGCGACGAGCTGCGCGCTCGGGCTCGCTATGAGGCGGCGCTGATCCGGATGCGGCTGGAAGAGGGCGACTTCCAGGTCGGCGACCAGATTCAGCTCTCCGTGGAGGGGCACGAAGAGCTCACCAAGACCTTCCAGGTGGCGCCGGGACGGGTGCTGATCCTGCCGGTCATTGGCGAGATCCCGCTCAGGGGCGTGCTCCGCTCGGAGCTGGAGGAACACCTGAGGAAGAGTCTGGCGCGCTACATCGTCGAGCCGAGGGTCCACGCCACGTCCACGATCCGGATCTCGATCCTCGGGCAGGTCAACCAGCCGGGTTTCTACACTGTGCCGAGCGAGATGCTGCTGACCGAGGCGCTCATGTTGGCCGGTGGTCCAGCGCAGAACGCGGAGCTGACGAAGATCTATATAGAGCGCGGCAATGATCGCATCTGGGGTGGGGAAGCGCTCCAGGCGGCCATCATCGAGGGGCGGACGCTGGACCAGCTCAACCTCCGCGCGGGCGACCGCATCATCGTGCCCGGCAACAACCAGAACAGGTGGAACACGATCCGGGACGTGCTGTTCGTGCTCCCCCCGGTGGTCGCTCTGCTCACCGTGATCTTCTGAGCGGGATTCCGCGTCCTCGCGGAGGGCTCCGGGACACGACACGCGGAGCAGCCCGGTGGCCTACCCCCGCGAGGGCCACGAGGCCCGAATCCGACGCTGGTCCGTTCAACCGATGGTCCGCATTCTCCACGTGGCGGGCGCCCGCCCGAACTTCATGAAGATCGCGCCCCTCATGGAGGCGTTCCGTCCCCACGCCTGCGTCGAGCAGGTGCTGGTGCACACGGGGCAGCATTACGACGACGCGTTGTCGCGCGTTTTCTTCGACGATCTGGGGATCCCGAGACCCGACGTGGACCTCGGCGTCGGCTCCGGCTCGCACGCGGTGCAGACCGCGCGCGTGATGCTGGCGTTCGAGCCCGTCTGCCTGGAATTCCGGCCCGACCTCGTGGTGGTCGTCGGCGATGTGAACTCCACGGTCGCGTGCGCCCTGGTCGCCGCGAAGCTGGGCATCCGGGTGGCACACGTGGAGGCGGGGCTACGGTCGTTCGACTGGTCGATGCCCGAAGAGATCAACCGCGTGGTCACCGATCGGCTCTCGGATCTCCTGTTCACGACGGAGCCCAGCGCGAACGAGAACCTGCGGCGCGAGGGCGTGCCGGAAGAGCGGATCCACTTCGTCGGCAACGTGATGATCGACACGTTGCTGCGACACCGCGACAGGGCCCGTTCACTGGCCATGCCTGAACGCCTCGGGGTCGACGCCGGACGCTACGCTCTCGTCACGCTGCACCGGCCGGGCAACGTGGACTCGCCGGAGACGTTGGCGCCGATCGTCGAAGGCCTCGAACGCGTCGCGGCGCACGTACCCGTGCTGTTTCCCGTGCACCCGCGGACGCGGCCGAACCTCGAGGCGGTCCTGGCCGGCCGGCCGCATCGGCTTCGGCTGCTGGACCCGCTGGGGTACCTCCAGTTCCTCGGCCTGCTCGCGGATGCAGGCGTGGTCATCACCGATTCCGGGGGGATCCAGGAGGAGACGACCGTCTTGGGCGTCCCTTGCCTGACCGTGCGTCCGAACACGGAACGGCCGATCACCATCGAGCGCGGGACCAACCGGCTGATCCGGCCGGAGCCCGAGGCGATCGCCCAGGCGGCGCTCGCAGCGCTCGCGAACGGGAGAGCGCGAGGGCACCCCCTGCCGGATCTGTGGGATGGGAAAGCCGCGGAGCGCATCGCGTCCATTGTGGTGGAGCGGCTCCGCCGGTGAAGGCCGGGCCGTAGCGGCGCTACTGGGGGATGGCCCCCCGCGAGGCCGGTCGGCTCTGCTGCGGCGCCCGCGCCCCGGCGACCGCCGCGCCTGCCGGGGACCGGTCTGTCACGCGCGCGGCCGCAACAAGCTCCGGTAGATCGCCTCGTACCGGCGGAGCCACGGCTCCATCGAGAAGCGCCGCCGCAACCTCTCCTGCGCTCCGCGCGCCCGCGCGGCCGCCGCCTCCGGCATCGCGAACACGGCCCGGATGGCTGCCGCAAGCGTGTCTGGCGCCTCTGACGGAACGAGGAGCGCCTCGTCCTCACCCACGACGTCGGGCACGCCGCCAACCGCGGTCGCGACGATCGGCACACCGGCCGCCATCGCCTCGAACAGCACGATCGGCGTGCCCTCGGTGCGTGAGCTGAGGACCACCACGTCGAACCCGGGGAACAGTCGCCCCGCATCGGGAACGAGGCCGTGCCAGCGGATACGCTCGGCGAGGCCGAGCTCCGAGGCACGCCGCTCCAGCACCGGCTGTTCCGGGCCCGTGCCAACGAAGGAGGCGACGAACGGCACGTCGCGCAGTCGGCCGAGCGCCTCCAACAGAACGTCCGCCCCCTTCTCGCGACTCAGGCGGCCGACCCAACCGATGTGGAAGACGCCCGGCGGAACGCCGAGCGCCTGCCGCGCCGCTCCCGCCCCTTCGACCGGACGATCCCCCGCCCATGCGTTGGGCACGACGTGCAGCCGCTCCCGCCGCACCCCCCCACGGGCGAGGGCCTCTCCCAGGGGACGGGATACCGCGATCACGGCATCGAACCGACGGAACGCACGTCGCTGGAGCCACTCGTACAACCGGTTCTTCGCATCGCCGCCCGTGAAGCCGTGGACCGTCGTGACGACCGGGATGCCCAGTGACCTGGCGACCCCCGCATCCAGGACGTCCACCCTGTACCCGTGCGTGTGCACGATCGCCGGCCGGCGGGCCCGACAGATCGCCGCCACCTCACGCCGCTCGCGCAGGTACGCGCGCGGGCCGACGCGAATGGGGGTGACACCGACTCCGACCTCCTGCAAGGGGCGCAAGAAGGGATGGTCATCCGCGCCCCGGTCCAGGACGGCGGCGACATGGACATCGTGCCCGGCCCGGTGTTGCCCGATCGCCAGGGCGTGGACCACACGTTCGAGCCCGCCAACAGGGCTCGGGGCGAGCACGTGCAGAATGGATAGCGGCGCTCCGGAGAGTTCGGGATCGCGTTGCACGTGCCGGTGAGGGTGCAAAGCGAGTACCACACTCGGTCTTCGCGTGAGCGCTTCAGCCGACCGCGATGGTCCACGACGGGCCGGGCCGACGCGTTGCGTCGATGCCACAGAGCCGCAGCACCGGCCACAACAATGCGCCGGGCGCGGCCAACGCTCTTGCCCGCAGACGAAACGTCCGCTGCCGCCCAGGAGATCGAGCCGTCGGTGCACGGACCTTGCACGATCCTCGGTGGCCTCGGCTCGACAGCTGGCTCAGTCGTTGCCCTCGGGCGCTTGTTTCAGCCGCAGCCGACGACACGGGAGCGGTCGCCGGGCGCCGGATCCGGACCCGGAGATCGGCCTGGCGTTGCGATCGGCATCATCAAGGAATCAGGAAGCCTGCCAATGGGATCGACCGTCCGGACCGCCGTGCGCGGAGGCCGCGCGTCCTCCCGTCCTGGTCCGGGTTCCGACCGCCGCGCTCATGCCAGCCGTAGCTCGCTCCTATGGGATGTTGCGGCCCTATCCGCCGTCGCGCTGGTCGTCCGCCTGATCCAGCTGGATCACACAGCCCAGATCGACGAGCTGAATCACGTCCTGGCGGCGCGCTCCCTCCTCGAGAACGGCACGCTGCAGATCGGCACCGACGGCGGGCTGTACGCCCGGGCCTGGGGCTTCACGTACGTCGTGGCCCTGGCGTTCCGGCTCCTCGGCGAGAGCCTGGTCGTAGCCAGGATTCCGGCGCTCCTCGCCGGCACCGCCCTCGTCGTCGTCCTCTTCGCATGGGTGCGATCCGTTGCCGGGCGCGGGGCGGCCTGGCTCGCGGCGCTGTTCCTGTGCTTCGACCCGACGGCGATCTTCCTCTCCCAGTTCACGCGCTTCTACACGATCCACGCCCTGCTCTTCCTGCTGGGCGCGATCGCGGTCTTCGACCTCTGCACGCGGCCCTCATCCCCTCGCCGGCGCATCGCCCTCGCGTTCGGAGCGGTCGGCGCGTTCGCGCTGGCCTATCACCTCCAGGTCACGACGGTGATCGGGATGGCGGGGGTCGCGGTGGGCGCCTGCATGCTGCTCATCCGTCGGGAGGTCGCCGAGGCCATCGCGGCGCGGTGGCGGTGGTGGCTGCCCGCTCTCTTGCTCCTGTCGTTGCCGGCGGCGTTCGCCGCCAGCCGCTTGCTGCCCCTCTACCTCGGCTCCTTCAGATACGCAGACGCATGGGCTGCGGGATTCGTGGACGACCCGCTCTACTACCTCCGCATGCAGCTCGAGTGGTACCCCACGCTGTGGTCGCTCCTGCCCATTGTGTTCGTCGTCGCCGTCCGCCGCCAGCCGACGTTCGCGTTGTTCGCCGCCGCGGTGTTCCTGGTGGCCTTCTCGATCCATTCGCTCGCCGCGTGGAAAAACCCCCGCTTCGTCTTCTATGCGATGCCGTTCCTTTTCGCACTGTCCGGCATCGCGGCAGCCTCCGCGCTGCGTTGGATCGGCCGCCAGGCAACGGCGGCATGCCGCCGCATCGCGTGGCCGGTGGATGGAACCCGGCTCGCCAGCCCGGCGGCCATTGTCGCCGTCGTGGGCACGGTCGGCTACGTGATCGCTGCCAACAGTGCCTACCGCCTGACGGCCAAGATGCTCACCGTCGCCGACGCGGATTGGAGTTCCCCGATCCTGTACCGTGGCGAGCCAGACTGGGCCGCCGCGGTGGAAGCCCTGAGGAGCGTTGCGGACAGCTCGGGACTGATCGTGGCATCTGCCGACCTCAAGGCCCTCTACTACTTCGGCCGGCTCGACGTGATCCTGTCCGCGAACGAGCTCGGGAGCGCGTTTGCCATGCAACCGGATTTCTCGGTCTCAGAGAAGCTGCGGCGGCCGGTCATCCGCCAACCGGAGTCCGTGGCGCGCCTCATCGAGTGCAGCCCGAGCGGTCTCGTCCTCGTCGAGAACAAGCATCTCGGTCAGACTTGGGCCGTTCCCCCGGAAACCGCCGACTATCTCCGGAACCACACCGAGGTCGTTCCGCTTCCTGCGGCGCTGCGACTGACCGCGTTCCGGTGGCGGAACCCCGCACACTCCGAGGCCGCCTGTCCCGCCGGCGTCACTCCAGTCCTCGCTCCTTAGAAACGACGCGGCAGGCGCCCCTCATGTCCTTGAAGCAGCGCACCGTCGCTGGCATCGCCTGGAGCACGGCCGCCCGTATCATCCAGCAGGCGATCCAGTTCACACTCTCGGTCGTTCTCGCCCGCCTGCTCGTCCCGGAGGACTTCGGTCTCGTCGGCATGGTGTCGGTCTTCCTCGGATTCGCCGCACTGTTCGGCGAGTTCGGGTTCGGCGCCGCCCTGGTGTATCGGCCCGACCTGCAGCCGATCCACTCGGTCAGCGTCTTTTGGTTCAACGTCGCTGCGGGCGTGGTGATCGCGATGCTCTTCTGGATCGGCGCGCCCCACATCGCCCGATTCTACAATGCTCCGGCTCTCGAGCCGATCACGCAGGCTGTCGGGCTGAACTTCGTACTGAGCGCGGCGAGCATCGTACCTCTCGCGCTCCTCCGCAGGAGCATGTCCTTCAACCGGATCGCGGTGCTCAACGTCGCCGCGACGCTGATCGCGGGCTCCGTGGCGATCCTTTTCGCCTACATGGGGTTCGGCCCGTGGGCCATCGTCGCACAGGGACTCGTCTCCGCCGCGGCGACGAGCCTGCTCGCCCTCGCGTTCGCCGACTGGCGGCCGAGCTTGCAGTTCTCGGCAGCCGCCGTCCGCGAGCTGATCGGCTACAGCAGCAACTTGGTCGGGTTCGGGGTCGTGAACTACTGGGCGCGCAACGCCGACCAGCTGCTCATCGGCAAGTTCCTCGGATCGTTCTCCCTCGGTGTCTACAGCCGGGCGTACACCCTGATGCTGCTGCCCATCAGCGAGGTGATCTCCGTGCTCGGCAACGTCATGTTCCCCGCGCTGTCCTCCATCCAGCAGGACAAGGCACGCGTGAAGAGCATCTACCTGCGCGCCATGCCGGTGATCGGCCTGATCGCCTTCCCGATGATGCTCGGTCTCCTCGTCGTGGCGGAGCCCTTCGTCCTGACGTTGTTCGGCGAACGATGGATCGCGGTCGCGCCGCTGTTGCGCATCCTGTGCATCGTCGGCGTCATCCAATCCATGTGCAGTCCCACGGGCTGGATCTATACGTCCCAGGGGAGGACGGACTGGATGTTCCGGTGGGGGATCGGTGGGTCCGGGACGTTGATCCTGGGTATCGTCGTCGGCGTCCTGCAGGGGACTGCGCAGGCGGTCGCCTTGTGCTATCTCCTGGCCAACGTGTTGATCTGCTACCCGTGCATCGCGATCCCCGGCCGGCTCATCGGTCTGCGGTTCTCGGAGGTCGCGCGGGCGGTCCGCGGCCCGCTCGCCTGTGCCATTCTCATGGCCGTCGTCGTCTGGGGTGCCGGGCGGCTGCTCCCCACGAGCTGGCCGCCCGTCGCCAGGCTCGCCTCCCTGGTCGCGCTCGGCGTCGTGAGCTACAGCGCCTTGGTCCTCGGAGCGAGGCTCGCTGTCGTCGCCGAGCTGCGCGACCTGCTGGAGTCGCTACGGCAGGGGCGGCGCACGCTCCGGGCGCAGGTGGCGCGGTGAAGGCGAACGTGAGTGTACAGCCCTGGGCCCGGGCTTCTGGCCGGAGATCCGTGCGAGGCCGCCCTGGGGACGCCGGCGCGTGGCGCCACGAACGGTCGACGGGCGTCTCAGCGCTGCCGCGAGCCGTTCGTCGCGACCTGATCATAGAGATCGCTCAGGCTTGCCGCACACCTGCGCACATCGAACTTCTCCCGGATGTGCTTGCTGAGGAGTAGGCCATCCGCGGTGATCCGCGACGGCTCCTCAGCATAAGCCATCAAGCGATCCGCGATCGCCTGCCCCGACCGCTCCGGGACCAGCATGTGCGCGTGCTCTCCGTAAATGAACGGAATGTCCGAGTGCAACGTCGAGATCACGGGCATTCCCGTAGCCATCATCTGTTGGATCACGAACGGGGTGCCCTCGGCGTCGCCATCGCTCGCCGTGACACTCGGCGCCACGAAAACGTGGCATCGGAGGGCGAGGCGTACGAGATCCTCGAACGCGAGCCAGGAATGGTGTTGCGTCACTGCCTCCAGGCCGTGCCGACGGATGAGGCGGAACACCTCCTCCTTCGTGGCTGCGTCACCCGGTCTCCGGGCCGCATCACCCACCAGGTGGAGCTCGATGCGGATCCCGCGGCCATGCAGCACGCCGGCTGCGTCCAGTAGGTAGGGAATTCCCTTCTTCTCCCGGAACGTACCCGCGAATAGGATCCGTAGCGGCTCATCACCGCGCCGAGTGCGGGGCACGCTCGGGAAGCTGGACGGGTCGATGCCCAGTGGGTGGATGGCGATCTTGTCGGGAGGACAGCCGATCTGCACCAACCCCTCGGCCATTTTCGGACCGAGCGCGAGGACGCGCGCGCATTGCTCGAACATGCGTCCATACGCGTCCACCCACTCCGGCTCCCTGCCCAGGAGGTACAGGTCCGCGCCGTAGAAGCTCACGATCCACGGTACATCCAGGATCGCTCGGAGCTGGCTGTCCCATCGGGCCACGTACCCGAAGTGCGAGTGCAGCAGTTTCGGATCGTAGCTCCGCAGCATCCGCACATCGCGAGGGTACATCCTTCCGGGTACGAGTTTCCGCCACGCACGTGCCGGGATCGAGCCGCTCACCGTGATGGCGGTCAGTTCCGGAAACTCTCCTCGGTTCTGCAAGCGGTCGGCAAGGACGACAGGGTCGTGGCGCTGTACGTTCCGCAGATGATCGTACAGCCAGTTCATCGTCCTGCCCACGAAGGTATCACAACGCTGTAGGACGACAGGCCTTGCCTCTGGTCCTGCGGATTTCGTCATTGTCGATCTCGGGTGCAGAAAGGACCGGTCCGCCCGCAACGCGTGGCAATCATCTCCCCGGCAATCCTCCGGACGACGTCCGTGCGAGCCGGTACGGCCGCCGTCCCGGCGCATGCAGGTACACGACGATCTCGCCGATCAATCCGAGCGCGATCGCCTGGACTCCGAGGACGACCAGCAACACGCCGAGGAGGAGGACTGGCCGATTGGCGATGCCCTGGCCGCCGACACGCTGGATGAAGAGCGTGGCGAGCACGGCTGCGCCGCCCAGGAGGAGCCCGCTCCCGATCAGGCCGAAGAAGCGCAGGGGCTTGTCGGTGAACCGGAGCAGGAAGAACAACCCCAGCACATCGAGCAAGCGCCGCAGGTAGATTCCGGGGCCGTAGATCCGGGTCCTGACATCCGCCTTGTGCTGGGGCGCGTTGACTTCCACGACGCGGTAGCCCTCCCGCAGCGCGAACAGCGGAAGGAAGCGCGCAAGGTCGCCGTACACCGGGAGATCCATCAGCACGTCGCGCCGCATCGCCCGTACGCCACAGGCGATGTCGTGCAGCTTGGCGCCCGCGACCCCGCCGATGAGCGCATGCAGGACACGGTTCTGAAGGCGGTTGACCCACGAATCGCGCCGCGGCCAGCGGCAGGCGAGCGCGATGTCCGCCCCCTGCTCGACCCGTGCGACCAGCCCGGGCAAGGTTTCGGCCTCCACGCGCCGGTACGCCGGGAGGGTCAACACGATGCCCGCCCTTGCGTGAGCCGCCGCCGCCTTCAGCAGCGTCGTCTCGCCGGCGCTGGCCGCCACCTCGAGAACGCGGACGGGCTCTCCCGCCCGGGCCAGGTCGAGGACCGGCCCGGCGAGCGCATGCGCCCACGGCTCGCAGATGAACAGGAACTCGAACGGGCGCCCCGTCGCTCGTAGCGGGGCCGAGAACTCCCGGTAGAGGTCGGTCAGCGACTCCGGCCGCTCGCTCACCGGCACGATGACCGACACGGCGACCGGTGCGTCGTTCCGCTCTGCTGGCATCGCGGCCGTGGCCCGAGGAACCTCGACGCCGGCGCCGCTCATCGCCCCCCGACCTCGCGCACGACCGGCTTGCTCCGGTGCCCGCTCGGCAACTCCTCCCGGAGTGCCGCCTCCGCGATCAGGCCGAGCATCAGCAGATAGAACGCCAGCCCGAACCAGAGCAGCGAGACGCCCGGAAACACGACCGCCTGGGCCTTCTGCACGACGAAGCTCGCGTGCGCGACCACCGCCGCGGCCGCAAACGCGATACCGAACAAGAACGCCCCCAGCGCCCCGACACCGAAGAGCTGGAGCGGCCGCTCGCGGACCTCCTGGATCGTCTTCACCGTGATCAGGTCCAGCATGACCTTCACGGTGCGAGACAGACCGTACTTGCTCCGGCCGTGACGCCGCGGATGATGCCGCACCGGGATCTCCGTGATCCGCGCACCTGCGGTCACGGCGGCCATCGCGGGGATGAACCGGTGGAGGTCGGCGTACAGGTGCAGCCGATCAACGAGCTCGCGCCGATACGCCTTGAGCGAGCAACCGTTGTCCCGTATCGGGATCCCCGTGACCCGCCGGATCAAACGGTTCGCGATCCACGAGGGGATCTTGCGCGTCAGCACCTTGTCCTGCCGCCGCTCACGGTAGCCGGCCACGAGGTCGAAGCCTTCCTCCAATCGCGCGACCAGCCGCGGGATGTCGGCCGGGTCGTTCTGGAGGTCGCCGTCCATGGTCACCACCACCGCGCCGCGGGAGTGGTCGAAGCCGGCCTGCATTGCGGCGGTCTGCCCGTAGTTCCGGGCCAGCTTCAGGACCCGGATCCGGCGATCCTGCGCGGCGAGCCCCTCCGCTACCGCAACGGTGGCGTCCGTGCTCCCATCGTCCACCAGCAGGAGCTCCCACGAGTCGGTGTACGCCAGCGCGTTGCGGATCGCAGCGACCAGCGGCTGGACGTTCTCCTCCTCGTTGTAGACCGGCACGACGACGGACAACGCGGGCCGCTCTCGGGCGCTGCTGCCTCTCCCTTCCGACGCCTTCGTCGCATGGAGCCGTTCGCCACGATCCTGGCCCGTCACGGCTGCGATCGGCGGATGAGGTCGACCAGAGCGTGCCTCTCCGGCTCGCTCAGCAGCGAGCCGGTGGGCAGGGTCACCAGCTCTCGCGCGAGGCGGTCGGCGCCCGTCAAGCGGCCGCTGTCGCCAATGAGCCTCTCCCGGACAGGGCCGAGCTCCGAGAGCGGGCGCGGATAGCCGCGCTCGACACCGAAGCGTCGGACCCGACCAGCCGGCCCGAGCGCGGCTACGCCGCCCCGCACGAGCACGGGGAAGCGCAGGTAGCCGGGCTTCGCATCCGCCGGCGGCACGGGGATCCTGACGTTCGCCAGCACCGCGAGACGCTCGCGAAAAAACTGGCCGGCACCACGCCGCGCCTCCGCCTCACGCTCCGCTTCATTCCTCGAAGCTCTCAGCAGCGCCGCCGCCACCCGCGTCATCGGCGCGGGGGGCGTCGGCGGTCGGTACCGCGTCTCGCCGAGGTGCAGCCAGGGCAACGCTCGAGGCAGCGCGTAAAGGGACGGGCGCGCCAGCACCTTCTGGGCCAGCGTCCCTGCCAGAACGCTGGCTTCGCCGACCGCCCCACCCCACGCCGCGCGGCCTTCCGTCTCCACCTCCGTCGCGGCGAAAGCGCCCCGGAGCAGCACCGCGCCGCCCTCGCCGCCGGTCCATCCCTTCCCGCGCCCGAAGCTCAGCACGCTGATGCGGCCGAGCGCGCCGAGCGGCCGCCCACGCCACGAGGCGCCGTGGCCTTGCGCCGCATCCTCGACCAGCACCGCGCCGTGCGCATCGCACAGCGCCTGGATCGCCTCCCAATCCACCGGGATGCCGTACAGCGGCGAGACGACGACGACGCGCGCGCCGGCCCGCAGGACCCGCTCCAGCGAATCGAGGTCCGGCGCGAGCGCCGACGGGTCGACGTCGAACACCGCCAGCCCGCGTCCCACGTCCGCCCCGACGGCCGCGGCAGCGACGTCGTAGCAGGTGTACGCCGGCAGCGCGACCGGGCCCGGCTCACTCGCATGGGCGGCGGCGACCCGGATCGCGAGCTGGAGCGCGGCCGTGCCACTCGAGCACAACACCACGCGGTCCGCCGCATACGCCGCCTCCAGCAACGCGACGAGCCCGGGCCGCGGATCGGCGCCGAGCCGCAGGAGCTGGCCCGCAGCAGGGACGAACGCCCGCAGCGGGACCGGCGAGTGCACCGGCGGCTGATGCCGGAACGGCGACAGCCGGGGCGGCAGCGCGTCTCTCTCGCTGGCCACCCTCGGCTGCGCCGGTCGGATCGCCGGTGCGCTCACGGCAGCACCCGCGCCAGCTTGGGGCCCACTGCGGTGGTGACCGCCAGAGGCAGCCGCCGCCACACCGCGCCGGCGAGGCGATAGATCGGCCTGTCCGGCGTCGGCGGTGCCCCCAACCCCTGCGGCGACCACCGGGACCATGGCAGCGGCACGTCCACGCCACCCCACTGCTGCTTGAAGCGATGCGTGCCGCTTCCCGGCGTGCAGCGGCCGAAGTCGAACACGCCGACACCCAGCTCGATCGCCCGCTCCATGAGCGACCAGTAGAGCAGCATGTTCGGCGCCTCACGGGCGTACCGGCGGAGCGAGGAGGCCCAGGTCAGCTCGAACGTGTCACGGAACACGAAACCACAGCCGCCCGCCACCGGCTCCTGCCCCCGGTACACGGCAGCGAAGAGCACGCTCTGGCCGAAACGATCGCGGATCGCCTCGAAGTAGCGCCACGGCAACACCGGCGTGCCCAGGTCCCGCATGTTGCGCGTGAACACCGCATAGAACGCTTCCGCCTGCTCCGGGCCGAACCGGACCTCCATCCCCGCCTTCTGCGGCCGCCGGATCTGGCTCCGCAGCTTCGCCCGGAACGTGCCGTTCCAGAGCGCTTCGGCCGAGGCCGGCAGCGGCAGCACCACCGTGATCTTCCGGTCCGAACGGACCAGGCCGGGCGCGACGTCGTCGCGGCTGCGTATCTCCAGGAGGTCCGCGCCCGACCGCGCCGCCTCATCCACCGCCCACGCCACCAGCCGCGCTCGGACCTCGGGCGGGCCGAGGGGGCCGCCTGCGTTGAGAAACGGCATCGAGACGAGGTAATGGCCGAAGATCCTGCTCCGGACGCGGACGAGCGGCAGGACGCCCACGATGTCACCGGCCGCGTCCACGGCGGCCATGGCGAGAACCTCGTGACCGAGCACGCCGCCGATGATCTCCTGCCATGCGGAGAGGTGACAGAACGTCGCGCCTTCCGCTCCGAGGACGAACGCATCCCACCGGTGCGGATCCCCCTGCCAACGCTCGATGCGCAGCGCGGACGGCGCGTGCTCGACGTGGACCGATTGCATCACGCTCACAGCGCGGCCACCGTGTCGATGATGCGTCCGAAGCGGAACTCCCGGAGCAGGCGAATGAGCCGCCCGCGTGTTGCCCTCAGCCCCCCGTAGTGTCGGAGCCGGGTCAGCAGCGGCGCGTCCAGACGCGGTTGGTCCGGATCCAGCTCCCACGGGTGGATGTAGAACGTTCCCGGCACTCCTCTCCGCTCGCAGTCCAGGAACGCCTCCCGGACCAGCCGGTACGGAAGCAGCCGGAAGTACGCGCCGCCCGCCGCCGGCACGTTGAGCCCCCAGCGCCGGAGCGTGGCCGGCGGCACCTCCGCCAACCGCCCGGAGCGGAGCTCCAGCCAGTGCGGATCCCGCTTGCCGTTGGGGTAGCCGTAGCCCGGCCGCCGCACTGGGAAGAGACTCGAATCGTAGCGGTAGCCTTCCTCGACCAGGATCTCGAGCGCCCACTCACAGCCGGGGACGACGGAGAAGCTCGGCGCCCGGAAGCCGACCACCGGCGTCCCGGCCACGTCCTCCAGGACCCGCTTCGTCTTCCGGGCCTCCTCCCGGAACTGCTCCGGTCGGAGCTGCGTGATCCGCATGTGATCCCAACCGTGCGAGGCCACCTCGTGGCCTCCGCTGACGATGTCCCGGATCAGGCCGGGGTGCCGCTCCGCGATCCAGCCGAGGACGAAGAAGGTCGCCCGCGCTCCGTGATCGGCCAGCAGTTCGAGCAGATCCTGGACGTTGCGGACGACGCGACTCTCGAGTCGATCCCAGCTCTCACGAGGCACGTACGCCTCGAACGCGGATACCTGGAAGTACTCTTCGACGTCGATCGTGAAATGGTGAATCAGCGTTGAAACTCCTGCGCAGATGTGGCGCGGCCGAGCGAGCAAGAGGCGTGCCGGTCCCGGCAGCCACCGCGGACGCGTCGAAACCTGCGTGGATCACTCTCGGCACACCCGCTCTCGCTCACCTCAGCGCCCAGCACAGCGCCCCCGCGCCGACAGCGGCTGCCCTTCGCCCGTGCGCGGATCGCGCACGGCGTCAGCTCGTACGGCGATGCGGCGCGCCGTGCGTGCGACACCGCGCGTCCCGCACGCCGCACCGTCCTTGGGGAGATGACCCGCCGCGTCCCCGAGTGTGGCCCCGGTGCCACAGTTGCTCGGGAGCCGGTGGAACACCATGGACGGCCCTGCGGGCCCACGCGTCGCGCGACGCGGCGTCCTCGGATCGCGCCGGCTCACGAACGCCCTGATGGCCCCCTGATGTGCAGGACCCAATCGTTGTCTGGATCACGCGGCGGTGCGAACTCGAGTTGACCACCCACGGGGATGCGCCCTCCCGAGATCAACGCTCCCGTGCCGGGATCGTACCACTCCACGTCGAGCTCCCGGTCGCCGACCTCGATCTGCAGTCGCACACTTCCGCCTTCGGGGAGGTAGACGACGTACTCCTCCCCCGGCGCGGCCAGGACGTACGCGGGGCCGCCCCCGGTTCGCAGATCGTTCCGCACATCCAGTCGATAGAACCCCGTGCGGCCGACGAACCGGTTCAGGTGCGCGACGTGAGACCCCGTGCCGGCGGTGGCACCGGCCGTGAACGCCGCCCACAGCTCCTGGCGCTCCGACCGGCTACCCGTGCCCTTCGCGAACTCCTCCGCGAACACCGGCAAACGCGACTCGCCACGCCACTCGAGGATCGTGCGATAGACGTGCTCGTGCCCCTTTCCGAATCCGAGCTGGAAGATGAGGTGGTCGTGCCAGCTCGATTGGCTGTAATCGAAGCGGGAGGTGCCGTGGATGGAGCGCGGATGCCCGTAGGGATCGACCTCCTTCAGATACTCGCCGAGCCGGTTCCAGACCGCCGGGTCAGGGTTGTTCTCGTCGTATTCGAGCGAGAGACACCACAGGACCTTGCCGTATCCACCCCACCGGGCGACGGCGTAGCGGATCAAACGCTTGAACGCTTCCTCGGTCAAGGGAGAAGGGACTCCGAGGACGCCCTTGGAGTCGTCCGCGAGGAACCAGAGATGGAGGTAAATACCGGCATCCGTGACCGCACGGAGCCATGCATCCCAGCGGTGCATTCGGGCCAGGTCGAAACGCATGTAATCGGGTGCGGTGTCGGGCCCCGGCCAGGGGAGCACCTTCTCGCCCCCGTAGTCGCCGACGTTGGCCAGGTAGACGTTCATCCGCCGGTTGCCGTACGCGTGCTGCGCGAGGAGGATCTCGGCGCGGACCAGGTCGGTGATGTCGTCGGACAGGTACACGTGGGTGTTGTTGAAGCGGAGCGCGTCCGGCCCAGCCACCCAGTTCCAGCTCTGGTCGAGGAATTTCGCCTGCAGGTAGGCGTACCCGCCGGTCGCACGGTAGCGGAACCAGGGACGGGAAGGCGAGCGCTCGAGCGGGCCGGTCTCGTGAGGCAGGGGATCGGTCACGATGATCCGGCCGGACCGACCATCGAGACCGGGGTCCCCGGTGCCACGCGTGCGATACCTCCAGACCCCCGGCCGATCCAGGAAGAACCGGACCTTCCACACATTCCCGTCATCGCCCCCCATGCCGTCCCCATCGTAGAAGCCCGGTACGACGAGTGTCCGACCGCCCGGCCCCTCGAAGACGGCCTCCAGTTCGACACCGAACGGATCCGGATGCGTGCTCAGGGCGCGGAGTCGGATCTCCCCCGTCGCCCATTGCGGCAGCCGGCTGCCATCCGTGACCTCCGGGATCTCATCCGCCCCTGGGGAGAGGCGCACTCCCCTGGCGACGACGGCGAACCGCTCGCGGCCGAACCGGGAAAAGTCGTCGCCACGGTCTGCGGACGCCGCGACCCGGTCGTCCGCGCCGCGCTCACCGCCGTACCGGTCTTGTCCACGGAACCCCGGCCGCCCGATCACGAGGACGGCGGCCAGTACGATCATGAGCGATGCCCGTCGCATCGTCCGGCGAGTGCTGATCGATCCGCGGAAGTGAGCGCCCGCTCTTGCCCGGGAACCCCGACGGCGAGCTCGACGAGAGCGTCTCTCCCCGCTATGCACCGACGGGGCCGTGACGGAAGCGCCGGAATTGCGCGCCGGCCCGGCAGCCGAGCGAACCAGGAGCGAGGCGACGTTGGGGCAACTGTAGCACCACCGCCACAGTGCTCCCCCGGATCCCGGTTGGAAAGGGACCGGGCCTGGTCGTCTCGGGAGCTACCGCTCTGCGCCCGCAGCTCTCAGCGAAGCCCGCGCGTGGCCGGACTTCGGTTCTCTCCTCGAACGCCTGCCGCGCGGCCGCTCGCGTTCGCTCGGCGTGTCTTCTCGCCCGTCCGGCCGGGCGGCGGTGTCGCCGGCGGGTATGTCGATTGCATCCCCCCGTGTGGTCCACGCCCGATACGGCGTTTCCGAACGTCTACTGCCAATCGCGGAGCGGCGGTCCGGCCAGCAGCCCTCGGCGGCGCGGCCGCCCGCGTCGAGCTCGGTCCACGAGAAGGAGAGGCGATGAGAGTCCTGGTCACAGGCGGCACGGGCTTTACCGGCTCGGCCTTGGTCATGCGCCTTCTCGAGGGAGGCCACAGCGTCATCGCCCTCGATTACAAGGAGGGGCTCAACACCGATCAGCTCCGGGCCGCGGGGGCGGAAGTCGTGATCGGGTCCGTGACCGACAAGGCCACGGTCGACCGCTGCATGAAGGGGGTGGAGGTGGTCCATCACCTCGCCGCCGCTTTCCGGGAACTGAACGTCCCGCGTTCACATTACGATGCGGTCAACGTGCAGGGCACGCGCAACGTGTTCCAGTCCGCGCTCGAGCACGGCGTGGCGAAGGTCATCTATTGCAGCACGTGCGGCGTCCACGGCAATGTGGAGCGGCCGCCCGCGAACGAGGACGCCCCCATCGCTCCCGCCGACTACTATCAACGCACGAAGTACGAGGGCGAGCTGGTGGCCAGGGATTATGCGGCCAAGGGGATCGAGACCGTGATCCTGCGACCCGCGGCGATCTACGGCCCCGGGGACCCCGAGCGGTTCTTCATGATCTTCCGCCGCGTCGCCCGTGGCTCGTTCCCCATGTTCGGATCCGGCAGGACGTTCTACCACCCGCTGTACATCGACAACCTGGTGGACGCCTTCATGCTCTGCATGGAGCAGGGCCGGGGTGCCGGCGGCACGTATCTGATCGCGGACGAGGAGTATTACTCCATCGAGGAGATCGTGCGGATGGTCGGCGAAGCCCTCGGCGTGCCGGTCAAGATCCGCCGTTTCCCCATCACTCCGCTGGTCGTCGCCGGGCACGTCATGGAGACGGTGTGTCGGCCGTTCCGGATCACGCCCCCCATCTTCCCACGCCGCGTGGACTGGTACCGCCAGAACCGCGCGTTCGACATCACCCGCGCCAAGCAGGAGCTCGGTTACTCGCCCAAGGTGCCCCTCCTGGAAGGGCTGCGGCGGACCGGTGAGTGGTACCGGAGAATGGGATTCCTGAACTGACCCAGGCCCTTCCAGGAACAAGCAGGCCGGCATGTGCGGCATCGCGGGCATCATATCGGAAGACACGACCCTGCACCGCGTCCTGCCCCGAATGGTGGAGACGCTCCGGCACCGGGGCCCGGACGACGAGGGCTTCGCCTACATCGGCCCCGCCGCACTCGGGCATCGGCGGCTCAGCATCATCGACCTGGACCACGGCCGCCAGCCGATGCTGAACGAAGACCAGACCATCGGGATCGTCTTCAACGGCGAGATCTACAACTTTCCCGCCCTGCGACGCGAACTCGAGGCCGAAGGGTATCGCTTCCGCACACGCTCGGACACGGAGGTCCTGCTCCGCCTGTACGAACGCGACGGCGTCGACTGCGTCACCCGGCTCGAGGGCATGTTCGCCTTCGCGATCTGGGACGACCGTCACCGGCGACTGCTGCTCGTGCGCGACCACATGGGGCAAAAACCCCTCTTCTACGCCCGTGTGGCCAACGCCATCCTGTTCGCCTCCGAGGTCAAAGGCATTCTGGCCAGCGGTCTCTTGCCCGCACGACCGGACCTCGAGGCGATCTACCATTACATCTCGCTGCGCTTCATCCCGGACCGGCTCACGCTCTTCAGGGGCGTGCACAAGCTGCCTGCCGCACACCGTCTCGTCATCGAGGGTGGCGAAGAGCGGATCGAGCGTTACTGGCGGCTGGCCAGGTGGGAGAAGATGCGGGGCTCGGAAGAGGAGCTCATCGACCGGCTGGATCACGAGCTCTCCGAAACGGTCAAGGATCACCTCCTCAGCGATGTCCCCGTCGGCAGCTTTCTCAGCGGAGGCATCGACTCCAGTCTGATCACCGCCCTGATGACGCGCCACTCCGTTGGGCCGGTTTCCACCTTCTCCATCGGAGTGGAAGAGCACGACTTCAACGAGCTGCCCTACGCCCGGCTCGTCGCCGAGCAATACGGCACTCGCCATCACGAGGAGGTCGTCCGGCCGGACCTGGTGAGACTGGTGCCCCGGATGATCTGGCACCTGGACGAGCCGGCGGACCCCTTCGGCATCGGAGTGTACCTCGCCTCCAAGCTTGCCTCTCGGCATGTCAAGGTCGTCCTCAGCGGCGATGGCGGTGACGAGTTGTTCGCGGGATACGACCGCTACGCCGGCCAACGCCTTGCCGACATTTACTGCGTGCTGCCCGCAGCGCTCCGCCGCACCGTGATGCGCCGGATCATCGAGCGTGTTCCGGACAGCTACGGCTACAAGAGCTTCGCCCAGAAGCTGCGGTGGCTGAACGAAGTCTCTCTCCTGAGCCGCGGCGAGCGCTACGCGCGCAGCATGAGCTTCCTCCGTTTCACCGACGAGGACAAGGCCCGACTCTTCACGCCCAGCGCCCGCGCCGCTCTGGGACGACTCGACTCGCAGCAGAAGATCCTCGAGCACTTCGATACTCCCGGCATCCCGGACCTGGTGGACCGGATGCTCTACACGGACCTCATGACCCGGATGCCGGATCACCTCCTGAGCATCGTCGACCGCATGGCCATGGCCCACGGCCTGGAGGTGCGGCCGCCGTTCATGGGGCACCGGATGGTCGAGTTCGCGGCGGCGATCCCGGCATCCCTGAAGCTCAAGGGCACCAGGCTGAAGTACATCCTCCGCCGCGTCGCGGCACGCCACCTCCATCCGGCACTGGTGCGCCGCAAGAAGCAGGGATTCGGCTTCCCTCTCGCCTACTGGCTCCGGGGCGAGTTGAGGCCGTTGCTCCTCGAAGTCATGCGCCGCTCGCGGTTCATCGAGGCGGGGATCTTCGAGCCTGGTTACGTCCACGGCCTGATGGAGGAGCACCTCGAGGGAAAGCGCGACCACAACTACCGGCTATGGCTCCTCCTGAACCTCGAGCTATGGCACCGGCTGTTCCTCGAGGGTCAGTCCGTGGAGGCGGTCGGGCAGTGGGTGGACGAACAGGCACGGGGGTCCGGGCGACAGGCGGACGCGCTGACCGCGACGGCGAGGTAGATGGTCGCCATGGCGCAGGAGCCGCTCGGCAGAGCCGCGGCTGCGGGTCCGGCCGGCCAGACTGAATCCGGTTCCCGTCGACGGACGCGCCCCGAGCGCGAGCAACCGGACGTCGAGACCGCTTCCGATGACTACGCGCGCCGGTTCGCCGGCAGCGTCGGCGCGTGGTTCCTCGACCTGCAAGCGCGCAGCACGCTCGATCTCCTGCGCCGCTTTCCGCCGGGCGCGACCGTTCTCGATGTCGGAGGGGGTCACGGGCAGCTGACGCCGGCCCTGCTGGAGGCCGGCTACGAGGTGGTCATCCTCGGAAGCGCGCCAGAGGCAGGAGAGCGCATCGCCCGCTTCTGCGAGAGCGGACGCTGTCGGTTCACGGTGGGCGACCTGACCAACCTGCCTTACGCGACGCGCTCCTTCGATGTCGTGATCAGCTTCCGGTTGCTGCCTCACATGCGGGCCTGGCGCCGGGTGATCGCCGAGGCGTGCCGCGTCGCACGGGCAACGGTCATCGTGGACTATCCCTCGAGCCGCAGCATCAACGTCTTCGCCGACCGCCTCTTCGGCCTCAAGCGCCGGATCGAGCGCAACACGAGGCCGTTCACGCTGTTCCACCCACGCGACATCGCCCGTGCCTTCGCCGAGCACGGCTTCGTGATCACTGGCTCGAGGCCACAGTTCCTGTGGCCCATGGTCCTGCACCGCGCCCACGGATCCCGCCTCCTCGGAGTCACCACGGAGGCCGTTCCTCGCGCACTCGGCCTGACACGGCTGCTCGGCTCGCCCGTGATCGCACGCGCCGAGCGCCGCCCGGACTCTCACTCAGAACGCTGAAGGCCTTACCTCTGGACCGAGCCCTGTGGTGACGCACCCTCCTCCCGCAGCGTCGCCTTCACGATCAGCTTGTATCCCTGCCCTGGGAGGAGTCGATCGAGTCGCACGCAGAGCCAGAGCAGGGGATGGAGGATCGACAGGAGGCGCAGCTCCTTCCGGTGCCGCTGCCAATCGGACTGCGTGAACAGCTGTCCCTTCGCGGACCGCACCCGCCGGCCCTTGAACCGCCGCAGGAGTTCCAGGCCGCTGTTCAGGAAGGTGTCGATCGCTTCGGCGAACAGCTTCGAGTATGTATGGCTGGCCGCCACGGTGAAGCGATCGCCCAGCAGCTCCTGCAACCCCTCGAGCGTGTAACCGGGCCTGACGTGGCCGTGCCGCTCGTCCGTGAGTCCGAGAAGCGGCCGCAGCCGGTTGAGCAGCAAGCGGGGCTGCAGGTGCGGCACGTTCACGATCAGCACTCCGCCCGGCCTGAGGATCCGGCGCAGCTCGGCAACGAACGCGCGATCCTCCTCGATGTGCTCCAGGTAATCCACGATCACGACCAGATCGAACATCCGGTCGGGGAAGGGTGTCAAGCCGCCGTCGAGCGTGTATACGTTGTCCCGCACCAGCCCGCGAATGGCCGCAACGCTGGCCTCGTCCAGGTCCGCGCTGTGCCACTCGCCGCCTCTTTGCCGCAGGAGGAGGCTGATCACGCCGTTGTCGGCCCCGATGTCCAGGCACACCTTGCCCTCCACGGGGCCGATCAGACGCTCGATCTGCCGGTACTTCTCCTGCTTGAGGACCGAGCGACGGAAAAGGGCGAGCGCCCACTCCGTGGCCGCGTTCGCGTTCTCGTCCCGGATCAACCCAACCGAGTTCTTCATACGCCCCGGGGCTGCAGCAACTCCTCGAGCTGACCGTAGAAGCGCAGGATCCGCTCGCGGAAGACCTCGGGGCCGAACTCGCGCTGGAACCGTTCCCGCGCCCGGCGTGCCAGGAGCATCCTGAGCTCGGCGTCGCGGAACAGTCTCACCAGTCCCTCGGCAAGATCCTCGGGCGTCGGGTCCACGAGGCAGGCGATCTCGTCATCGAGGACCTGGGTGTGCGCCGGTAGACGGGTCGCCACGACTGGACGTCCCGAGTCCAGATACGAGTAGATCTTCATGGGCGTGTTGGTGCCTGCGATGCGCGGTGACACCAGGACATCTGCCTGCCTGAGGTAAGCCCCGAGCTGGGGGAGCGGCCGCGGCCCGAGGAAATGCACGCGCCGCTCCACGCCCAGCCGCTGCGCGAGTCCGGTGTAATGTCGGATGCGGGCATCGTCGCCCCCGATGACGACGAGGTGCGCCCCCACTTCTTCGGCGGCCACGCGCTGGAACGCTTCCAGCAACAGGTCGATGCCCTGGTACTTCTCGAGGTTGCCGACGTACATCGCGATCGCCCCCCGGTCCGGCCCGATCCGGTCCGCGATGCGCTCCACGGGTCCGTCGTCACCGCCCGTGCCCAACATGCTCGTGTCCTCGATCCGAGCGATCAGCCGATCGGGAGCATGGCGCCGCGCGACCTCCTCCACCGACCTGCACACCGTCAGGACGGCTGCCGCACGTCGCACCGCCAATCGCTCCATGGCCCCGAGCGCCCAACGAACACGGCCGAGCAGCGGGAACCTTTCGGTCAGCTGCTCCGGAAGCGACGAGTCCATGTCATAGACGTAAGGGACCCGGAACAGCGGTCCGAGGACGATCGCGATGAAAACCGACTCCTCCACCGCGTGGATGACGTCGTACCGACCGCCCCGGGCGAGAGCCCCGGCGCGGACGAACAGGAGGACGTCGTACAGGAGCTTCTTGAGGGAGAACCCCGGGCGCACGTTGCGGACTCCCGGCAAGCGAGGCGTCCGATAGATCCTGCAGCCGGGAACGTCCACCGCCTCGCCCTCCGGGAAGGTGACGACATCGACGCTGTGCCCCTGCGCTGAGAGCACCTCCAGCAGCGCCCGCTCGGCGATCGGCGTGCCCCTGTGCTGGAAGAACGGGTGAGGCGCCAGCAAGAGAACCCTCAGCCGGCGGCGGCTGCCGGGCGACACGTGCTGGGGGATCTCCCTAGCGGCGGAACGCATAGATGATCCCACCGAGAAGTCCTTGGACCAGGAGCACGGCGTACGCAACCCAGGCGAACGCGACGGCCTCGGCCTTGCCGACGCCGTAGAGCCCGAGGAAGAACACGAAGGCGCCCTCGCGTAGACCGATCCCGTTGATGGAAACAGGGGCCATCAGCACCAGGAGCGCCGCCGGGATGATCAAGAAGTAATCCAGGAACGGAACAGAGAGCCCGATGCTGCGCGCCAGCAGGTAATAAGAGACGACGACGTTGACCTGGAGCAGCAGCGAGAGCGCGAGCGCCTGCCCGAGCGCACCGCGCTTACCCCGGAAGGAAGCCACCGCCTCTCGCACCCGGTTCAGGGCATGCTGGATCCGAGGGAACGCCACCGACGGCCGCCGCGGGCCGGACGCCGGCCGGCTCGCCGGCGAAAACATCAACCAGAGCATGACCGCGATGCCGCCCATGCCGAGGAATGCAGCGGTCTGCGCCAATGGCGCGGCGACGGGCAGCTCGGGCAGCAGGGCGAGGCCGGCGCATGCGAAGAGCACGAGGGAGAGCAGGCCCATGAACCGGTCCATGAAGATCACGACGACCGCCTCTGCCTTGCCGCAGCCGAGCCGCCACGAGTCGTAGACGCGGACGGCGTCACCTCCGATCGTTGACGGAAGCAGATTGTTGAAGAAAATGGCCACCATGTACGAGCGGAGCAGCGCCGGCAGGCTCGCCTCCACCCGCTGCGTGCGAAGCAGGATCCGCCAGCGGCCCACGGTGATGCCGTAGCCCACGAAGAAGAGACACAGACTGAGGAACACGAGGCGCATGTCCGCCCGGGCGATCGCGTTGAGGACCTCGCCCACGTGCGTGCCTCGCAGGATCAGTGCGATCAACGCACAGGACACGATCAGTTTGGCCGCGATGAGCGCGCGGCGCGGGATCGCGCTGCGGCCTGACCCGCGTGCCGGCCCCGCCCCCCCTGACGGCTCTGGCGCTGCGTCGACGCCGTTTGGTTCCGTTGTCGGGCTGGCGTGCATCATGCCGGCGCTCCGAGCTCGATCCGTTTCGCGCCCAGCTCGGCACCGAGCAGAGCGAGGGTGCGGGCACGCACCTCCGGTGTAACGAGGCCCCGCGCGCCCAACTCCGTTCGCCGCCACAGGACATCATCCAGGCACTGGGCCATCTCTTCCCGCACCGCCCGCACGGCCTGCGCCCCTATGACGGGCGCATCGGGACAGAGACGGGCATCCCAACCAGGGACATCACGGTACCCTTGCAACACCTGCGAATAGGCCGAGCCGTACGTCCGGACGAGATGATCGAGCACGTCCAGTTCGACTGTCGAGCCGGCCGCCCGCCGTGCGGAAGCGATCAGGTCACGGACCGGCTGGGCCGGAGCACCTGGAAGCGGGGTCCACGCCGTGCGGCACGGCCCGGCCCTCACGCCGAGCTTCGCCACCACGCGGTCGACGGCGAGCTCGGCAAGGAGCCGCGCCGTCGTGAGCTTTCCGCTCTGCAGCGTGATCGCTTCGGGCGCCCCGTCGGCCGCGTGGTCGATGATCATGGGACCTCGCAGGAACCGCGGAGCGGCGTCCGGGCCGCGGCGTCGTACCGGCACCAGGCCGGCGTGCACGAGGACGATTTCCTCACGACTGAACCTCCGCGCCAGGCGGGCACGATCGACCTCCTCCAGGAATCGCTGAACGTTGGCCTCCTCCAGTCGTAAGCGCTCGAGCGGCCCCGAATAGGTCTGATGCGCCGTGCCGACGAGGGCGTGCCCCCGCCACGGGGCAAAGAACAACTGCCGCATTCCACCCAACCCCGTCGCGACCTCTGCCGTGCGCACGGGTGCGGCGAAGGCGACTCGCGGTGCACCACCGCGAAGGACGAAGTTGAGCGCGAGACAGTATTCGATGGGCGGGCGCAGCGGAGACCCGAGCACCCGCGCGACCACTTCCGCAGCCGCCGGGCCGGCGGCGTTCACGATCGTGCGCGCCCGCACCTCGAACGCATCACGGCCGATCACGTCCCGCGCCCGTACCCCCACGATCCGACCCGCCGCCCGCACCCCCGCCTCCACCTCGACGTAATTGGCCACGACGGCGCCGGCTGCGGCCGCGGCCCGGAGGACCTCGAGCACGAGCCGTTCAGGGCTGTACGCCTGAGCATCGTAGAAGAGCGCGCCGCCGGTGAGCGCACGGTCCTCGAGCTCCGGTGCCAGGGCGAGCGCCTCTGCCCGCGAGAGCAGCCGGCTCCGCGGCAGTTGACGGTCTGGAAGCTGTCCCGCGTTCCGATCGAACGTCAGCGCGTCGTACAGACCGAGAGCGACCCTCAAGGCCGCCCGACTCTGTACGCCCCAGCGGTACGTCGGGAGCACGACCGGCAGCGGCTCGACGAGATGCGGAGCGATCCGGAGCCACGCGGCCCGCTCGCGACTGATCTCCCGCACGCGCTTCACATCGAGGTTCTGCAGCGACCGCAAGCCGCCGTGGATCGTCTTCAAGCTGTTCCAGGACGTCCCGGCGCAAAAATCGTCGCGCTCGACCAACGCCACCCGCAAACCACGCAGAGCGGCATCCCACGCGACGCACGATCCCACGATCCCGCCGCCGACCACGAGCACATCGAACGTCGTGTCCGCCAGGGCCGTTGGCTCTCGCTTCATAGGACGATGCATGACCCCGAGGCTGGCGCGGGGCGGTACAGGCAGTCCCATGGCGATCCGGCCTCGCTCGGATCCGCTGTGATCGCCCAGGCTGTCGCGTGGACGGGCAGGGAATTCATTGAGCCGCCTTGTGGGATGAACTCCTCCGTGCGCGAAGAAGCCAAGGCCTGGAGGGAGCGTCGAACGCCGCGACGCCTCGGGCTCTCGAGACCGTGAAGGTGATCGCCTCCTGACGTCGGCAGCCGTCAGCAATCGCCGCGCCATGGCGCCGCTCGTCAGACTCGGATGCCTGCGCCCCTGCCATCGGCCCGCGCCGCCACGGCCCCGCCGAAGCGCCAGACGATTCCCCGGCAATGCCGCCGGGTTCCGGCCGACAAGAGAGACGATCGGCCAGTGCGCTCCGCTCGCGAATTGTTGCGCTCCCGCCACACCTGTTCGATCGGGCCACATTCTGGCTCGACCATGACCGCCGCAACCGGAGATAGCGCGAGAAAGTTGCGGCCGGGCGCGTGCGTCCACAGCGGCACCAACCTTGCCCAAGCGCGGGCGTGCCCTCCCGTAGGGCGAGTTCGTCACTCGCCCGGAGATCCGACTGCCGACGGTTCACGTTGACGGCAAAGGCTCGACCTCCATGCGGCGGGCAGATCGGGCGCGTCGGGCACGTCCCTGGCACGAGGGAAGGGAATGAGGGTTCTTGGACTTGGCACCGAGGGCGACAGCGGCGCCGCCGTTGTCGAGGATGGCCGAATCCTGGCCGCCGTCAACGAAGAACGACTCTCACGACTCAAGCTCGTCGAAGGCTTCCCTCGTGGCTCGATTCAGGAAGTCCTCCGCCGGACCGGCACCTCGATCGCGGATCTGGATGCGGTCCTCGTCGCCTCGACCAACGATCTGTTCGTGAACGAGCTCCGTCCGTTCGACGGATGGTTTCAGCACCGTATCGACGGCGTCGGAACCTACCTGAAGCGGGCGACCGGAAAGTTCGCGCGATACCGAGATCAGTTGCCGTTCCTCGAGACCGGCTACTACGCGCTCCTCACACCGAGCTTCCTGTACCGCCGCTGGGCGATCCGGCGAATCCTTCGCAACGAGTTCGGCGTGCGGTGTCCGATCCGGTTCGTCGACCACCACCTCGCGCACATCGCCTCGGCCTATTTCACCAGCGGGTACGATGATGCTCTCGTGCTGTCGGTCGATGGCGGAGGCGACGGGAAGAGCGCCCTCGTGTACGCGGTGAGGCATGGTCGTTTCGAGCGCCTCCATGAAGTCTCCTCCTACAACTCGTTGGGGAACTACTACGCCTACGTCACGCACCTGTGTGGCTTCAAGGCGATGAAGCACGAGGGCAAGATCACCGGCCTCGCGGCGCACGGCGAGCCGAGATACGTCGATCTGCTCCGTGAATTCATCGACGAACAGGACGGCACCTTCATCAACAAGGGCAAGGTCGCGGCGTTCGAGGCCCTGCGCGAGCTCGAACGCCGCCTGCCACGCGGTTGGACGCGCGAGGACCTGGCGGCCAGCATTCAGCGGCACACCGAGGATGTCGTGCGGCGCTTCGTCCGCTACTGGGCGTCGCGCACGGGCCTCCGGAACCTTGCGCTGGCTGGAGGCGTGTTCGCGAACGTGCGCGTCAACGAGGAGGTCCTGAACCTCCCGGAGGTCGACCGCGTCTTCATCCATCCCCATATGGGGGATGGAGGCCTTCCCGTCGGCGCGGCCCTGGCGGCTTGCATCCCCGGGATCCTCGACCAGACGATGCCTCGGGATCCCGAACCGCTGGTGGATGTCTACCTCGGGCCAGATCTGACGGAAGGCGACATTGCCGAGGCACTGAGTCGAGCGGGGTTGGTTCCCGAGTCGGTCGATGGGCCGATCGAGGAGCGCATCGCGGATCTGCTCGTGGAAGGCTACGTGGTCGCGAGGGCGAGCGGGAGGATGGAATACGGACCGCGTGCCCTCGGAAACAGGTCGATCCTCTACCACCCGACCGACAGGACCGTCAACGACTGGCTCAACAAGAACCTGCGGCGCACCGAGTTCATGCCCTTCGCACCGTCGGTGCTCGCCGAGGCGGCGGACGACTGCTTCGAGAACCTGGAAGGCGGGGAGCACGCGGCGGAGTTCATGACGATCACCTTCCACTGCACGCCGTGGATGCGCGCGCGGATGGAGGGCGTCGTGCACCTGGACGGCACCGCGCGTCCCCAGCTCGTCCGCCGGGACCGGAATCCGAGTTACTACCGCATCATCGAGGCGTTCTACCGGCGCACGGGCCTGCCCGGCGTCATCAACACCAGCTTCAACATGCACGAGGAGCCCATCGTGTGCACCGCCGCCGACTGCGTTCGCGCGTTCCTCGATGGGTACCTCGACTATCTCGCCATCGGCCCATACCTCGTCAAGCACCCACGCGGCGTTACGCACGCCCTGAGACCCGTCGAGCGCGCTCGGGAGTACCTCTCCATCTGAGTCCACGGCGCCGCACACCGGCGGCGCCGCATCGCTCCCGCTCTCGGGCACCGGCCGCCGGCACCGAACGGGTAGCCGGCGCCCGGTTCACACCGCCCCGTCAGGGCCGGTGCCCATCGGGCCGCTGCGGAATGGGAGGTGGGGGACCGTTCCCCAGGATCGCGCGGCAGCGGCCGAGGAGCTTTCGTAGCATCAGCCCTTCATCCGATGGGAAGGTCTCGGGGGTCTCGAACTGCATCGCCGCGCGCTCGAGTCGCGCGAACTGGACCATCGCCCGCCAGTGCTCCGGTGAGCCGGGCGTCGGCCTCGTCTGCTCGAGCATCCCGGCGAACCGCTCCACCTGGATCACGGCGCCCTCGCGGCTACCGAGCAGGACATCGAACGGCAGCACGGCGCTCCGATAGCCCTCCTCTGTGAACTGCTGGGACCACTCGTAGTGCCACCGACCCAGCTCGTCCGGCACGAACTCGACCTTCCAGGTGTTGTCGCCGACGTACTGGGCAAGAACGTCGTGTCGGATCCCCGTGGGCGATATGAACGTCCAGACCACCCTTTGTTCGGCCGGCGGTCCTGTCCTCACCCACGTATCGCGCAGTTCGGCCGTGAACGCCTCGCCAAGGATGACGGGCTCGACCGCAGCCGTGAGCCGGACCTCGAGCCACTCCCATTCACTGTGGATCGGAGCGCCTGCGCGCTGCCAGGGCGATGCAGCGTCACCGGCCCCGCCCCGGACCTCGATCACAGGGTCCGCGTAGCCCGGCTCGACCTCGAATTCGATGTAGAAATGTGATCCCCCCACCTCCGCAGGCATCCGCGGCAGCGTGAGGGATCGCCCGTGCTCCAGGTGAATGCCGTATACTTTGGACCGTTTCTCCGCAGAGCTACGCCATCCGAGCTCCAGACGGGGCCGACGTCCGAGATCCCGAGTCGCGCCGTGTTCGCCGGAGTAGACCGTCAGCACGGAGCCCGGCACGTCCTCATCCGCATCCGCGAGCTTCAGGAGCAGCAAGAGCGGCAAGCCTTCGCGGATGCGCTGCGTCGCGTAGCGGGCAAGTTGGACGGAGGACAGCTCGACGACTGCGTCGCCCGGTCGGTAGACCGTCTCGGCGAGGGGCATGGCGTCGGTGTCGGCCTCGGGGTGTGTGTCCGAGGCGAAGCCAGCGCCGGGCAGTCCCCACGGCCGCTCCTCGAACCCCGCATCGTTCCACCAGACCTCGCCGGGCAGCGGCGGACTCGTGCTGTTGCGCTCGACTCCGCCGTTGCCGGGGTTCCAGTCCTTTTTCACTGCATAGAGGAGGACACGGACGGGGTGTGAGGGACCCTTCTCGACGGTGAGGATCAAACGCGCGCGATCCACGACCGTGCCCGGGGGCAACTCGATCCCGGACCAACGGTGGAGGACCCGAAACAGCTCGTACTCGCCGTATGCAGGCGCCTCCCCCCGTCGCCCAATGCGCACGTGGATCTGATCGGGCTGGTTCCACCCCCATTTGAACGCGCCATCGAGAAACCCTCGAATGTCGTTGTCCTTCATACCATCATAGCCGTTCCTTCCGTTCACGTAGACCGACACGTGCCAGGCCCCTGCCGGCCCTACGGAGTCGCCGCCGAAGGCGGTGACCCGCAGCGTCCCCCGAACGCTCGGCAAGTCCTGCCACACCTGCGGTGTCGTCGCGCGAGCACCCCGGTCGTTGAAAGCCCTGGTGCTCATGACGAGCGTGTGAAACACGCCGATCGCCGCGACGATCCAGACCAGTCGCATCGCCCTGGAGCCTGACATCACCCACTCGATCCTCTAGGAGGAGGATTGAACCGTACGGCCATCCCGCTACGCGGCGCTTACGTCCTGGCCGAGCCTCGTGCCCTCGGACACACGGCGTTCGGGATCCAACCGAGCGGCCGAGGAGGGCGGATCAGCCCTGTGACTCGAGCGCGTACGGGGTCCGGCGCTCCGGACTCCTGCCTCCGACGTGGACGGGAAGGGAGATCTGCGACCGCGAGAAATGCTGGCATCCATGTCCGAACTGCCCGGCGCCCCGCGAGAACCGGCGCGCCAGGATGGACCATGATCGAGAGCTGGCCCCGTCTGGCCCTCTCGTTGTAGACGAATGACAAGCATCGTCCGCCCCCACCGACACCGGCAACGCTCTCCTCGATCGCGCCGGCGCATACACAGGCCGCGCACCGAAGGGACCGGGCCTTTTCCCTCGTGGCAGCCCGGCTCTGCGCCCATAGCGCAGCGACCGGTGTTTCCGGCCGAGCCGCGCCCCCGCCGAAAGCCGCCACTCGGGTGTGCGCAGCGCAGCGAACAATGCTACGCACTGCCGTACCGGCGCCACGTCGGCAACGGGCTCACCTCACCGTTCCCCGCGAAGCTGGCTCCCGGATCTGCCGGCGCGGGCCGCCTCGCATTACCTTCACCCGGACGACCAGGCGTGCCGAGCCCCTCGAGCGTACCCGAAAGAGCGTGTCGGACCAGCGAGAGACCCGATTCCCGCGGAGTGGATTCCTGGTCGAGGACGCCGCTCGAACGCCCTCACACGGGCGCGCCGTCGTTTCTTCCCGGGGACGGCTCTCCGTACAGGACCGGCCCGAACCTCATTGTCGACGGGCGTTGGACGGCGTGACAGACGGAAGCCCATGAACCAGGTCCGTCGCCGCGGCTTCGCAGTGCGGCTTCCAGGCCTTTCGCAGCGCGTTCGTCCCCCTCAACGAGGTGTGCGCTATGATTCTAGCCTGGGTTCTCCTGGGTGCGCTCCTGGGCACGGCGTTCTGGCCACTCGACCTGGGCGGTTTGACGGCCCTGATCATCGCCTCCTGGTGCGCCGGCTTCGTCCTCCTGCTCCGCGATCGCCGGCGTGGAGCGATCCGCGCCACCGCACGCCGACTCCTGGATGACCGCGGTGTCCGGATCGCCCTCCAGGTCCATCTCGGCCTGTGGGGGTTGAGTCTCTATCTGTTCGGGTTCAGGGCAACTCTCCTCTTGCTGGCTGTTGCCGCCTCCACCGCCTTTGTCGCCATCACGCTCCACCGCGAAGCACTGCTCCGTGAGTCTCTGATCGGCGGCGCGCTACTCGGCACGGTTCTCTTCCTCCTCTTCGCCATCGCCGAGCTCCTCCTGAGGATCCCGGATCGCGTTGCGAGCCACCTGGGGACGCCGGCAGAGCTGGCGGCGTGGGCCCAGCGTTACGATGGCCTCTGGCGATCGAACATCCTCGGATTCCGCTCGCCGTATGAGCACGTGCACCGCCGCCCGAATGCACCGCGGATCCTCGCCCTCGGGGATTCGTTCACCTGAGGGGACAAGATCGCCGAGACGGACAGCACGTGGCCGGCGCATGTGGAGCGTATCCTGCGCAGGGAACTGCGAGTCGGTGCGCTGGAGGTGATCAACATGGCTCAGCGCGGCTACACGCTGGCCAACGAGGCCGAGCTGCTGCGCCGGCTTGGCTGGCAGTTCTCTCCAGATCTCGTCGTCGTCCAGTTCTACGTCAACGACGCGCTGCCCAGTGGCCCGAACCTCCAGCGGGTGGACGGTCGCTGGCTGTTCCCGGGGAGCTCGTTGGTGCCCGACTTCGCCCGCGATGGCGCGATCCGCTCGAGCGCGGCGCTCGCGGTTCTCGAGAGCACGTACGATCGCGTCCTCGGGCGGCTCCGTGCGAATCTGTCGCGGAGCGAGTGGGAGGCGCTTTACCGCGATGGCAGCGAAACGTGGCGCCAGTTCGAGGAGGCACTGTACGAGATGGCGGATTCCGCACGGGCACGCGCTGTCCCGATCTACCTGGTCATGTTCCCCGATCTGGCGCCGGGCACGTGGACGACCAGCGACTATCCGTTCCGCGGGATCCATGAGAAGGTGGCGGCGACGGCGGCGGGGGCTGGGTTCCGGGTGATCGACCTGGTGCCCACGTTCGTCGCTGCTGGCCTCGACTGGAGAGCTTGGTGGGCCACGCCGTACGACTCGCATCCGAACGCTGCGGCGCACCGGATGGCCGCTGAGACGATCGCCCGCGAACTCCTGGCGGCTGGGGTGCTCGGGCGGCTCGTCTCGGCGGGGGAGCCAGTGGGAGGCGAGCGCGAAGGAGCGGGGCGGCACGGCCGGCAGTGAGCGCCGGAGCGGTTCGCGCCCCGCAGGGGCTCTGAGGCCTCGACGACCGCCTGTCCTCCGCCGGCGTCTGTACTCCGCTTGCCGTCGCTGTAACGCTCGGGGCCCCGCTCGTCCCGGACGAGCGGGGCCCCGAGTGGCGTTCCCGGGCACGGCACCTGCCGGTGCGCTACCGCCCGTGCCGCCTGATCAGAACACTGTGTAGATGAACGGCGCCAGCGCGGAGCCCTGGGCCAAGATCAGCAGCCCGCCGAGCAGGACCATCACGATAATGATCGGTAGGAGCCACCACTTCTTCCTGACCCGCATGAAGGCCCACAGCTCGCGCATCAATCCGATGTCGCTCATACGCCCCCCAATCAGAATTGGCGTTCCAGATCGCTGCGGCGATGCGCGGCGTCGCGCTCGATCCAGTAGCTCGGCCCCGCGGGTCGAACCAGCGGGTCGCGACCCAGGGTGCGCCGGACGATTCCCACCGGCGTCAGCACCAGGAAGTAGAGCAGCCCCATGAAGACCGGCGTCGTGACCTTCGAAATCGCGTGCGCCAGCCCCATCCACACCCTGTGCACGGGGCCCAGCCGGCTGGGGATCAGGAGCCCGGCCAAGAGCAGCAGCACGCCGAGCGCTCCCGCCACGCGCATCGAGAACGCGTGGGCCCGCCACCAGAAGACCACCGCCAGTCCGAGGAACGCCGCGCCGACCACGAAGGCGAACCGACGCCCCTCGGCCGGGCTCAGTCGAGCTGGAACTCCTGTCTCCAATCTCCCGCCTCTCTCCATTCGGGCTGCGCGGCCTTGTCCAGGAGGTAAGGCCCGAGGACCAGGTGATCGATATTCGTCCGCATGAAGCACCGGTACGCGTCCGCCGGGCTGCACACGATCGGCTCACCCCTCACGTTGAACGATGTGTTCACCAGCACGCCGCACCCGGTGAGCTCCTCGAACCACTTGATCAGGTCGTAGTAGTTCGGATTCGTGTCGCGCGTCACCGTCTGCACCCGTGCCGAGTAGTCGATGTGCGTCACGGCCGGGATGTCCGAGCGCGGGACGTTGAGCTTGTCGATCCCCCACAACCGCTGCTGCTCTTCCGTCATCCGGATCCGCCGCTCCTCCCGCACGGGCGCGACCAGCAGCATGTACGGCGAGTCACGGTCGAGTTCGAAGTAGTCGCTCACCCGCTCCCGCAGCACGCTCGGGGCGAAGGGACGGAATCCCTCGCGGAACTTGATCTTGAGGTTCATCTGCGCCTGCATGCGCGGGCTGCGAGGGTCCCCCAGGATGCTCCGGGCCCCCAAAGCGCGCGGACCGAACTCCATCCGCCCATCGAACCATCCCACGACCTTCTCCGCTGCCAGCAGCTCCGCGACTCGCCACAGCAGCGCGTCCCGCTCCATCCGCTCGTGGCGAGCCCCGACCGATTCGAGATACTGCTGGATCTCTTCCGGCGAGTACGCCGGCCCCAGGTACGCGCCGCGCATGCTGTCCTTGCCCGGCACGACCTCCCGCGGCTGGCGGCAGTACCGGTGCCAGATGAGCAGCGCCACGCCGAGCGCACCGCCTGCATCGCCCGCCGCCGGTTGGATCCACAGGTCCTCGAAGGGCCCCTCGCGCAGGATCCGCCCGTTGCCCACGCAGTTCAGCGCGACGCCTCCTGCCATGCACAGGTTCGGCAACCCGGTCTCGCGATGGACGGTCCGCGCCATTCGCAGCATGACCTCTTCACAGACGACCTGGATCGATCGGGCGAGGTCCATCTCGCGCTGCGTCAGCCTGGACTCCGGCACCCGGGGCGGACCGCCGAAGAGCCGGTGGAAGGCTTCGTTCGTCATCGTCAGCCCGCCCACGTAGTCGAAGTACTTCATGTTCAGCCGGAACGAACCGTCCTCGCGTAGGTCGATCAGCTCACGGTAGATCAGGTCCACGTACTTCGGCTCGCCGTACGGCGCGAGCCCCATCACCTTGTACTCTCCCGAATTGACCTTGAACCCGGTGTAGTACGTGAACGCGGAATACAGCAGCCCCAGCGAATCCGGCCAGTGCAGCTCCTTGAAGATCTCAATGTCGTTGCCCCTGCCCACGCCCATCGAGGTCGTCGCCCACTCGCCGACGCCGTCCAACGTCAGGATCGCCGCTTCCCGAAACGGGGAGGGGAAGAACGCGCTCGCCGCGTGTGACTCGTGGTGCTCCGCGAACAGGATCGGACCGTCGTACCGGAGCGCCTCCCGGAGCTGCCGCTCCATGGACAACTTCTCTTTGATCCAGAGCGGCCCCGCCATGAGGAACGACCGGAACCCGCGGGGCGCCACGCCGAGATAGGACTCCAGGATCCGCTCGAACTTCAGGAGCGGCTTGTCGTAGAAGCCCACGTAGTCCAGGTCCTCGACCCGGATCCGGCCCTCCTTCAGGCAGTACTCGATCGCCCGCGCCGGGAACGACGCGTCCCCCTTCTTGCGCGTGAAGCGCTCCTCCTGCGCCGCCGCCACGATCTCGCCGTCACACACCAGGCACGCGGCGCTGTCATGATAGAAGGCCGAGATCCCGAGAATGTGCACGGTGGCAGCTCCAACGGGGTGGGCGAATGGCCCGATCGTGCGGGGGGCGAACGCAAGCTGTGGACCGAAAGGCACCGGACCGTCTCCCACGGCGAGCCTGCTCCGTACCCGCGGCCGGGCAGGTCGTGTTGGCGCCCCGATCCCGCTCCCCGCGCCGCAGCGCCCTCCTTTCTGCCGCCCCCGCCCGCGCCTCCTCGCCGCACCCACCGCGCCACGCACTGTCGCAGCCGCGCCACATTCGCGCCCGGTTCGCTCCACGCCGCTGATCCCCCTCGGACACTGCCGGCACGGGCCGCTCGTCGTTACCTTCCTCAGGACTACGAAACGTTCAGAGCCCTTCTACGGTCGATGCGTCGTCTCACACCTCTCGCGATCCATCGCTGTCCGGCCGGCGCGCAACCGGTCGGCTCCTCTCGCGTGCAGGCCTGATGTCGTCCATGATCCGGAAATCCCGTGACCGACGCGGAGCCCGGCTCGCCGCCGTTGCGCTCGCCGTGGGCGCGATCCTCCTCGCGACCATGGTGCCCACGGGCCACGACCCGGCGCTGACGCCGCTGCTCTGCCTCGTCTGTGGTGGGAAGGGCGTGGCCGATGTGGTGTCCAACGTCATCCTCTTCATGCCCCTGGGCCTCGCTCTCGCCGCGCTCGGCACGCGCCGGCGGCGCGCCATCTTCGCCGGCGCCGCGCTCTCGCTGTGCGTCGAGTTCACCCAGCAGTTCATCCCCGGCCGCGACCCGAGCCTCAGCGACCTGGTCTTCAATACGACGGGCACCGCGCTCGGCTTCGCCGCATTGCGCCTGGCTCCACGACTGATCGACCCGCCCGCGGCCGTGGCGAGCCGGCTCGCCCTTGCGGCCGCAGCGTTCGCCGCCGGCGTCCTCGGCCTCACCGCCGCCTCGTTCTCGCCGGCGTTCCCGGAGTCCACCTACTACGCCCAGTGGACGCCGGATCTCCGCCACCTCGCCCAGTACGATGGCACGGTGCTCGATGTCGAGCTGGCGGGCCTCCGACTGCCGCCGCCCCGCCTCGACGACTCGCCCCGCGTCGCCCGGCTGCTGCGCGACGGCCAACCCCTCCGCGTCACCGCGATCGCGGGCACGCCTCCGCCCTCGCTCGCCTCGATCTTCAGCATCCATGACGACCGGCGGCGAGAAATCATCCTCATCGGCGCCGAAGGCGACGACCTCGTCCTCCGCGTGCGCACCCGCGCCGCGGCGCTCCGCCTCGACCATCCGGACCTCCGCCTGCCGGGTGCCCTGGCCGACTTCCGTCCCGGCGACACCATCACCATCACGGTGCAGCGTCGAGTCGGGCAGGCCGGCTTCTGTGTGGGATTGAATGGTGGGGTCTCGTGCGGCTCGAGCTACCCGGTCGGCTTCGGCTGGTCGCTCCTCCTCTACAGCGACCGGATCCCGAAGGCCGGCGGGTTCCTGCTCAGCGCTGGATGGCTGGCCGCCCTCGTCGCGCCGGTCGCGTTCTGGGCGCGCCGTCGCTGGGAAGCCGCGCTCGCAGCGGCGATCCTGGTCGGCGCCCTGGTCGCCGCGGCCGCCGGCACACCGGCCGTCAGCTTCGCTCCCGCAGACGCGGTCGGACTCACGGCGGGCATCGCAGCCGGCCTCGGCGCGCGCCGGCTCGCTGCGGGGCGCAGACGCTCCGGCCGTTGAAGCGTCACCGCCCCTCGTACGGCTGCACCGCGATCGCCTTCGCGAGCACCGCCACGCACCGGTCGATCCGCGCGTAGCACTCCTCGAACACTTCCACCGGCTGGAGCACCGGATCGCGGATCGCCCGGGTCTCGATCGGCAGCGGGTCCAGGTCGCCGAGCACCAGCACCGCGTCCGGGTCGACGCCGTACACCACCTGGATCCTCCGCGCCTGGCCGGGCTCCATCACCACGATGAGGTCGGCGCCGCGCACCAGGTCGACATCGAGCGGCCGCGAGCGGTGCGGGCGGAGGTCCAGACCCCGCCGCGCCGCCACCTCGATCGCCTCGAGCGGAGCCGGCCGGCCCGGGCCGAGGAAGCCCGCAGAGAACACCCGGATCCTGTCCCGCAGGAACGGCGGCAAAGCGGCCCGCAGCGCCGCCTCGCCGTAAGGGCTCCGGCAGATGTTGCCGTGACAGACCACCAACACCGACGTCACGGGCCGCGCGGCGAGCCGCGACCACGCACGCCTGCGCCGCCACCGGTGCAGCAGCCGATCCGGACCGTGCCGGATCCACCTCTTCAGCCGCGCCGCCGTCGGACTCTGGAGTAACCCGCGCGCCGCACGGCCGAGCGCCGACCACCACCCCGGCGCCGCGTCTGTGCCCACCACCTCACTCGATCCCCTCTCGCTTCCCCCGGATTCCCGCGCCATGCGCCTGCACTCCCCGTACGTTGCTCTCGCTCCGGAGCCGCCTCGGCCACACCCGCCCCAGGCCGCCTCCTGCCCCATTCCAATTACGGCCCCCCACGCCGCCCGGTCCAGCCCCGACCCTCCGCGGCATCCCGAGCGGGGCGTGTGGCACCCACGCGACAACGGAGGCCTGAACGACCCGCCATCTCCACGTTCCGTCTCACACATGCAGCGGGCACAAACTGCTATCGCGTCCGCGCCGCGCGACCCACTCCGTCCTCTCCCCGATGGCGCCCGATGCGGACGAGCCCGGCGGGATCCCCTCCCGCCGGGCTCGCTCACGTCCGGCACACGATCGCGCTTCCTCCGCCCCTACCCGCAGCGCCCCCCGGAGCTGCACCACCCCGGGGCGGCGAGGCCGCGGGCGGACGGCCCCCCGGGCTGCCGGGCAGCGGCGGAGGAGCCGTCTCCACCCCCGCCCGGCGTTGCACCGGGCTGGCGCGGGGCGTGGCGAGGGTCTCACCCCGCGAGACGTCCGCCGGGCCTCAACACCCGCCCTGGCTTTGCGCCGGTGTGCTCGCCGTCCCGGATGACGAACACGCCGTTCACCAGCACGTGGGGGATGCCCACCGGATACTGGTGCGGCCGTTCGAACGTCGCCCGGTCCGCGACGGTGTTGGGGTCGAAGGCGACGAGGTCCGCGAACGCGCCCGGCGCGATCCGCCCCCGCCCCTCGAGCCGCAGCCGCGCGGCGGGCATGCCTGTCATCTTGTGGATCGCGGTCTCCAGCGGCATGAGCTTCTGCTCGCGGCAGTAGTGGCCGAGCACGCGGGGGAACGTGCCGTAGTTGCGCGGGTGCACCGAGCCCTCCATCTCCTCGGCGGGCCGCGCCTGCGCGCCGCCATCCGAGCAGATCATGCCCAGCGGATGCGCCAGGAACCGGGCCGTGTTCTCCTCGCTCATGCCGAAGCCGACCATCCCGCCGCCGCCGCCCTCGATCATGATGCGCAGCAGCAGCGCGTACGGCTCCTCACCGCGCTCCCGCGCCAGCTCGCCCAGCCGCCGGCCCCGCGCCCACGCGAACGCGTCGCCCACGGACGTCACCTGCACCGCGTCCCACGACCCGAGCTCGTCTTCCACCTTCTCCCGCACCGCCGCCTCGATGCGCGGCTGCAGCGCGGGATCCTGGAGCCGCGCGATGAACGCGGCGTTCCCGCCGTCACGGGTCCACACGGGGAAGAGGTTCGAGAGACTCGTGCTGTACGCGACGTACGGGTAGCGGTCGAACATCACGTCCGTGCCGGCCGCCCGCGCGGACTCGATCAGGTCCAGCACCGGCTGGCCCTTCCACCAGTTCCGCTGGCCCTGCGCCTTGAGGTGCGAGATCTGGACCGGCACGCCCGCCTGCCGGCCGACGGCGATCGCCTCCTCGACGGCCGCGAACAGCTCGTCGTCCTCGTTGCGCATGTGCGTCGCGTACGGCAGCCCCGTCCCGCGCAACGCACGCGCGAGCGCGACCAGCTCGTTGCGGTCTGCGAACGCGCCCGGCGTGTACTCGAGCCCGCTGGACAGACCGCACGCGCCCTGGCGCAGCGCCTCCTCCACCAGCGCCACCATCCGCGCCAGCTCCTCCGGCGTCGCCGGCCGGTCGTCCTGGCCGACGACGTAGGCCCGGATCGTCCCCGCGCCGACCATGCTCGCCAGGTTCACCGCCGTGCCCTGCGCCTGGAGCTGAAGGAAGAAGCCGCCGAGGTCGCGGAAATCCAGGTCCACGCCGTAGCGCCGCCGGTACGACTCGCGGCGTCGCTCGAACTCCTCCTCCGTCACTGGACCCACCGACCCGCCATCCTGGCCGGTGACCTCCGTCGTCACGCCTTGCCGGACCTTGCTGTCCGCCCGCGGGTTGACCAGCAGGACCAGGTCGGTGTGCGCGTGGATGTCGATGAAGCCGGGTGCCAGCGCGAGCCCCCGCAGATCCACCACCTCCGCGCCGCGCTCCGCGAGGCGCGGGCCCACCTCCACGATCCGGTCGCCGCTCACCCGGACGTCCGCCTCGACCGGCGGCGCGCCCGTGCCGTCGTAGACCAGCGCGCCGCGCAACAGCAGGTCGGCAGCGCCACGGCGCGTCGTCTGCCCGCCGAACGCCGACGCGGCGGCTCCCGGCACGAGCAGCGCCGGGCCCAACGCCGCACCGGCGGCGCGCAGGAATCGTCTGCGATCCATCCGTCGTCCTCGATCCTGGAGCCGCTCAGTCCTCGATCTTTTCCTCCGGCGGCCAGCGCCCGGAGGGGATCCGGCGCCGCGGCGTCAGCCGCCGCGCCAGCTTGGGTCCCGCGACGTAGACCCAGCAGGCCAGCCCGCCCGCCTCCGTGGCGACCCGCCGGAAGAGCCCCTCACTCACGCCCTCGTACTCATCCAGCCGCGCCAGCACCTCGGGAGGGCAACGCCAGATCTCGCCTTCGACCCGGCCCTTTCCGGCGAGCACCAGCGCCGGGTACTCGCCATCGATGTCGTACAACGAGCCCTGCACGGTCGCGGGCCCGATCCGCACGCAACCCTCCAGGAGGCTGGCCCCTTCCTGCCCCCGTTGCAGGGTGCCGTATGTGAACAGATGGAAGCCTCTGCTGCGGAAGCGCCGCGGCTCCGTGGAGCCCGCGCTCCCGCCGTCGACCGTCTCTGGCCCGTCCGTCATGTTCATCCGTAAGGAAGTGGGACTGCCGCCCGCCGCCACGGCCCGGCCGCCGGGGCGCGGCGCCTCACCCGAGGCCGCCGGTCCGCCGGATCCGCCCCGGATCCAGGCCGCCCGCCGTCAGGATCTTCTGCTCCAACCGCTCCGCCTGCTCCTCCACGAAGGCGTGCAGAGCGTTCAGGTGCGACGACGCCTCTTCGAACTCCGCGGCCGGGAAATCTTCCGCCTCCGCGTGCCGCAGGGTTCCCGCGACCGCGTCCAGCTCCCGGCCCGCTTTCTCCAGGGCGCGCCGCAGACGCGCCAGCGCCCGACGCGCCTCGCCCTCGACCGTGCCCCGCATGGGAACCGCTCCCGCGCTCCTGCCGAACGCACCGCGCCCCGCGTCACGCCCGCCCCACGCCGCGATCCTGCGCATGATGCGCCCTGGGGCGGAGCGGCGCAATGCGTGGGAGGGGACGGGGGCAAGGGGGCGGGCAGTGAAGAGCCGCTCCCCCGCGCTACGCCCGACCCCGCCCCCGGATCCCTCGCACCCGGAGGAAGTTCCGCACCCGGCGCACGCCCGGCACGGCCCAGGCGGTGTCCAGCGCGATGGCGCCCACCTCCCGGTGCGGCACGATGCCCTCCAGGGTGATCACCGCGTCGTTCGCGTAGACCGCGATGCGGTCCGCGTCCGGGCCGATGGTCTCGTACAGGGCCATGTCCACGGCGCGGGCCAGGTCCCGATCGCGCAGCGCCCGCAGGTGGCGTTCGTACGACTCGGGCGGCAGCGTGTGGATCGGCGAGGGCCAGCCGCTCCGGGAGGGGGCGGGTGCGCGGCGCGCCCCGCGCCGCTCCGCGTACTCTCGCCGCTCGGCGTACGCGCCGTGGAAGCCGTCGGGGTAGCCGAAGCCGCCGCGCTCGAGATGGGCGACCGGCTCGCGGTCCAGCCGTGCGTGGACTCGCCGGTACCGGCGGGCCAGCACCTCCGTGGGATGGGGCCGGGATCGCGTAGGCATGGGCTCGCCTCCTCCGCAGGGGGTCATGGACGCGGGAGCCCCCGGCCGCAGGAATCGCACCGGATCGGAGCAGGCCCAGGCAAGAGGTGAACCGCGGGTGGGGGTGGGGGAGGAGTCTTCTCGCCGCCCCCGCCCGGGCGGGAGGGGGCGCCAGGGTGTGGCGGCGCGTCAGCGTTCCGCGGCCGCCTCGTCCCGCCCGCAGCTCTCCGCTCGGGCGGGAGGGCAGGGCGGGGCCGACCCCGGGGCGGGAGCGGCGACGGCGGGGACCCTCGCGGCAGACGCCCGCCGCCGCGTCAGGGACAGGTTGCACGGCACGACGGTCGTGCCGACTTCCACGGGCGCGCCGGCGCGTTCACCCCGCCCCCTGTTCTCCGCGCACGGATTCCTCGAATGGAAGCGCGACCACCTGCACCGGCGGGCCCTCCGGACCGCCCAGGCGCAACTCCGCCGGCGGCTCCACCTCGCGCCGCACATAGCCGAGCGCGATGGTCTGCCCGTGCACCGGCGAGGCGCACGCGCTGGTCACACGGCCGACCGGCTTCGTCTCGCCCGCGCGCACCAGCGTCGTCCCGCGCGCCGGCGCCGGCACTTCGCCCAGCAGCAGCCCCCGGAGGTGCCAGTTCACGTGGCCACGGTGCAGGATGCGCACGATCACCTCCTGCCCCGTGTAGCACCCCTTGGTCTCGCTGATCGCGCGCTCACGGAGCCCCGCCTCCAGCGGGATCGTCGTCTCATCCATGTCCGCGCCCCACCGTGGCCGGCCCGCCTCGATGCGCAGCGTCTCGAGGGTGCCGTGCCCCGCCGGCCGCGCGCCGGCATTCACCAGCGCACGCCACACCGTCTCGATCCGCTCGGTCGGAACGACGACGTCGTACCCGTCCACACCGGCGTACAGCGTCCGCACCACGAGCGCCTCCGGCCTCGCGGCGGCATCGCCTGACTCGCCCGAACCGGCGGACGCGCCGGCGGCGACGCCCGTGAGCGGCACCGTCACGAACGCATCCTCCGCCATGCCCTCCGGCAACACGGTCGCCAGCGCTGCGCCCACGACCCGCCGCGCCGCCGGGCCGTAGACGCCGAGCACGCCCAGCGCGCCGGACACGTCCTCGGAACGTGCGAACAACGGCGGCACGAACCGCCGCAGATGATCCAGCACGTTCCCGAGCGCGCCCGCATCCAGCTCGAGCAACACGTCTCCCTGCGCGCGCCGGAGCACCAGGACGTCCGCCACCATCTTCCCCTTCGCCGTGAGCATCGCCGCGTACACGCCCTGGCCCGGCGGGGCGCCCGCCACGTCGTTGCTCACCAGGCCGTGGATCATCCGGACCGGCTCACGCCCGTGCATACGCACGAAGGCGCGGTCCGCGCGGTCCACCACCACCGCGTCGTTCCGCGCCGCCGCGTACTCGCGCTCGGGGTCGCCGTAGTGCCTCACGACCTCGCGGCCGGCCACCTCGCCGAACCGCGCGCCCAACGCCTCGTGAACGTGATGCAGGACTCCCGCTGCCACCTGCGTTCTCCGCCGTTGCGCGGTCCGCCGGCCCGGGCGGCGGCCCGAGCAACGCCGAGCCGCCGCGCGGGCGGCTCAACCCGTCATTGCCCGTGCTCCCGCGCCAGTTCCCGGATCAGCTCGCTCACCCGGCGCGCGTCCGGCGCCTCAGGCGCCAGGTCCAGGTAACGTTCGAGGTCCGCGATCGCCTCATGGACCCGGCCGAGCCGCGCCAGCAACATCCCCCGGTCCCGCAACTCCACCGTCGCATCAGGACGCAGGAGCAGGAGCCGCTCGACCGCCGCCAGCGCGCGCCGGTCGTCCCGCGCGTTCAGGTAGATCCCTTTCAGACTCGTCAGGATCGAGACCAGAATGTCCCGCTTGCCCACGGGCTGGAGGAACTCCGGCCGGAGCCGCACCATGCCGCCGTAGACCCGGTCCAGCAGCTCCTGCGCCTGGTCCTCGAACCGCAGCCGCCCCTGCTCGAACGGGTCCACCAGCAGCCGGACCGCTTCGCCCTCGTAGCGGACCAGGAAATGACCCGGGAACGCCACGCCTACCAGCGGCAGCCCCAGCCGCCAACCCACCTCCAGGTACACCACCCCCAGCGTTTGGGGCACGCCGAGCCGCCGGTCCAGCACATCGTTGAGGAAGAGGTTCCGCACGTCGTGGTACGCGTCGACGTTTCCGCGGAACCCTTCCTCCCTGAACAACACACGGTTCAGCTCCTGCACGACGACCGGCGGCGCCGTCTCGTCCCCCAACCGGTCGCGCACCCGCTCCGCCAGCAGGTCCAGCCGCCGCAGGTACGGCGCCAGCGGCAGCTGCGGGTACTCCTCCGCAGCCAGCAACAACGCGGCGCTCGCCAGGTCCAGCTCCGGCTCGGGCCGCGCCACCAGCGCCTCGAACCGCGAGCGCACCGAAGGGGCCGGCGTGCTCACGGACCGCTGCCTTCCCGGTACATCCGCGTCAGGACCTCCTCCTGCCCGGCCAGCTCCCGCACCATCCGGTTCACGTCCGCGTTGGTCGCCGCGTTCGGCAGCGGGACCTCCCGCTCCGGCCCGCCATCGTGCGGCAGGAACACCACCGTCACGCGATACCCCTGCACGCCCGTCGCCCGCCGCGCGACCAGGTCCACGGTGTGCGCACGACCGTCGATCTCCAGCCGGTCCATCAACCGGTGCGCCTTCCACGACGTACCGCGCCCGATCTTGCCCATCGCTCCTCTTCCTGCCCCTCGTTCACCGACGCTCGCACGGCGCGAGCCGCTCGCTGGGCCAAGTTACGCGGCACACTCGCGCCGCTGCAACAGCCCGCCGCCACACGCCGGCTATCCGACTGACGATGCCCGTGAATCGCCTGCAGGCTGGTGGGTGCCCGGCGCAGCCCCGCGCCTCAGGCGGCGTCGCGCTGGTCCTCGCCTTCGCCGCGGCTCAGATCCAGCGCGGCCGCACGCCCGCAACTGTGACAGTACAGGATGACCGTGTAGTTCCCGTCGGGCGACGTCGGAACCGCCGCGCCCCGCTCCATGCTCCGCGCATCCAGGAAACACACCACCTCGATCGTGTCCGGCCCGCAATGCGGACACGGCACGTTCGACGGGTCTTCCAGGTACGCGCGCGCCAGCGCCATCCCGTCCTGGAGATCGAACTCCGGCGTACCGCCGTCGGGCTCCTTGTACTCCGACATCCGCCCTCCCGGATCAGGGGCCACCCCTCGATCCGAGCAAACTCCATTCCCGCCACCCCGGCCCGGATCGGCGCGTCCGGGACGGCGGGTCCGCCCCCGCTCGCCCCCGTCCCCGAGCGCCGTGCCGCCTCAAACCCCGGGTCCCATCCGGGGTAGTAACTTGTTGCAATGCAATGCGTTGCGGCGTATGCCTCGGGATCGCGGGCGACGGGCGGCGGCGACACACCCCCTGTCATCGCAACAGGACGGACGAGCATGACATCGTATCGGGAGCTGATCCAGGAGATCCGGACGACGGGCGAGGAGTGGGCGCGGAAGCGGCGCGAGCTGGCGGCGCTCCAGAACCGGCGCAAGGCGCTGCACCTCGCGCTGCGCGACCGGGCGCTGCGGGAGGCCGCGGCACGCGGCGAGAAGCTGAGCGTCACCGCGGCCGCTGAGGAGGCCCGGGCGCACCCGGAGTACATCGCGTGCCTGGACGAGATCGCGTTGAAGCAGTTCGAGGTGGACCTGGCCGAGGTCGCGTACACCTCGGCGCGCGCGCTCTTCCAGGCGGCGATCGCGGAGCAGGGCGGCGCCGGCGGCCTGCTCGGGGACGTGGACGCGTTGGACCGCTCCGCCGCGTGAATCGCGCCGGCCACGCCGGCGCGTCGTCGCGCGCGACGCTTCGCCTCCCTCCCCGAGGCCCGGTGGCGGGCCGCGGCGCGCGACCTTTCAGTCCTCGCCGCTCCCGGCTTACATTCTCACGCATGGAGAGGAACGACGAACCCAGGGACCAGCGGCCGCAGCTCCGGCTGACGCAGCTCTCGCACGGCGCCGGTTGAGCGTGTAAGCTCGGCGCCTCCGAGCTGACGCAGGTCCTGCGTCACCTGGTCCCGTTTCACGACGCCGCGGTCCTCGTCGACGCCGGCACGTCCGACGACGCCGCGGTCTATCGCGTGGACGCGGAGCGTGCTCTCGTGGCCACGGTGGACTTCTTTACGCCCATCGTGGACGACCCGCGGGACTTCGGCCGCATCGCGGCGGCGAACGCGCTCTCGGACATCTACGCGATGGGCGCGCGGCCGCTGTTCGCGTTGAACCTCGTCGCGTTCCCGCGCGCGCACCTCGGCACCGGCGTGCTCGAGGAGATCGTGCGTGGCGCGGGCGAGATCGCGCGCGAGGCCGGCATCGCCATCATCGGCGGGCACTCCATTGACGACGCGGAGCCCAAGTTCGGCCTCTGCGTGATCGGAGAGGCCGTGCCGGACCGGATCGTGCGCAACTCGACCGCGCGCCCCGGCGATGTGCTCGTGCTGACCAAGCCCATCGGCACCGGCGCGATTTCGACGGCGCTCAAGCGCGGCGTCGCGGAGCCGCACGCCGTCCAGGCCGCGGTCGAGAGCATGACGACGCTGAACCGGGCAGCGGCGGAGGCGATGCTGCGTGCCGGCGCGAGCGCCGCCACCGACGTGACCGGCTTCGGCCTGCTCGGCCACCTGCGGGAGATGGTGCGGGGCAGCCGCCTCGCCGCCGTCGTGCGCGCCTCGGCGGTGCCGCTGCTCCCCACCGCCCTCGGGCTCGCCGAGCGCGGCATCCTCCCAGGGGGCAGCAAGCGCAACTTCGACGACGTCGCGGGCGATGTCCGCTGGGCCGACGCGGTGCCCGAGCCGCTCCGGCGGCTGCTCTGCGACGCGCAGACCTCCGGCGGCCTGCTCATCGCTGTCGCGCCGGACCGCGCGCAGGGGCTGCTGGCCGAGCTGCGGGACGCCGGCCTCACGGCCGCCGAGATCGGCTGGCTTTACGAGGGTCCGCCGGGCACCATCACCGTCGAGCCCTGAAACGAGAACCGGAGGCGAGAGACCGGGTCTCCCGCCTCCGGCTCCGTCCTCCCACCGCGCCGGGCCGCTTGCCGGCTTCCCGGGCCTACTCCGAGCCCACCCGCTTCGTGAACGCCACGGTCAGCACGCCCGGCACCGGGTCCTGCAGGGGCAGGTCCGCCCACTCGGGCACGAGCTGCTGGAGCCGCGCGAGCGGGACGCTCGCTTCACCCGAGAACTGGAGCGTGGACGCCGTGGCGTCCAGCGAGAGGTTCACGCGGCGGGGCAGGAGGATCCGCGCCGGGTCCGTGGCGTTCTCGAAGGTGACCTCGATGCCGAACTCGCGCAGCCGGTACGTGGCGCCGGCGATGGTGACGAAGTTCGTCGCCGGATCACGGAACACGAGCTGGGCCGTGTTGGCCATCGGCGAGACGTTGAGCTCCGGCCGATCCGCCGGCGGGAGCAGGGGAAGGAGGCTTCGCTCCTGGAGCTGGGCGCCTGCGGGGTCGAACTTGAGGACCGTGAGGTCGTACGTGCCCGCGACGTCGCTCCGGGACACGGTCGGCTCGGCCGGGTCATCACTACAAGCCGCGACGACCGCCGTGACCACGGCGAGCAACGCAACGCGCCAGCGCATCCTGCCTCCTTCAGCGAATCCTGGAACTGCTCTCACGACGACAACTCCCTCGAAGGACGCCGCGCCGTTGCGCGGCATCCCAATCCTACGCCCCGGCCCTCGCCCGGGGGCGGCGACGTGGGGTCCGGGCTCAGATGTGCAGCGCCCGGCCGAGCGCGGCGAGCGCCGCTTCGCCGATCGCTTCCGAGAGCGTCGGGTGCGGGTGCATCGCCCGCTCCAGCTCCTCGACCGTCGTCTCCAGCCGCCGGCCGACCACGAACTCGCCGATCAGCTCGCTCGCGTGCGGGCCGACGATGTGCGCGCCGAGGACCTCGCCGTAGCGCTTGTCGCGGATCACCTTGACGAAGCCCTCGGTGTCACCGGCCGTGCGCGCCCGCCCGTTCGCGCTGAACGGGAACGTGCCGACCTCGATGTCCAGCCCGCGCTCGCGCGCCTTCGCCTCCGTCAGACCCACCGACGCCACCTCCGGGTGACAGTACGTCACACTCGGGATGTTGTCGTAGTCCACGCCGGCGTGCTCGTCGCCCGCGATGGCCTCGGCCGCCGCGATGCCCTCGAACATCGCCTTGTGCGCCAGCAGCGGCGGACGCGCCACGTCGCCGATCGCATAAATGCCCGGCACGTTCGTGCGCATCTTGGCGTCCACCACGATGAACCCGCGATCCACCTGCACGCCCGCCGTCTCCAGGCCGATGTCGTCCACGACCGGAGCCCGGCCGACGGCGACCAGCACGCGCTCGACGTCGAGCGTCTGCGCCTTGCCGCTCTTGGGCTGCACCGTCAGCTTCACGCCGTCCTTGCCGACGCTCGCCTTCTCCAGCCGCGCGCCGGTCAGCACTTCGATGCCGCGCTTCTTGAAGCTGCGGGTCACGACGGCCGACGACTCTTCGTCCTCGTTCGGCAGCACACGGTCCAGCGCCTCGATGACCGTGACCTTGGCGCCGAACGAGGCGTACACGTCAGCGAACTCCATCCCGACCGCGCCCGCGCCGATCACCGCCAGCGACTCCGGCATCGCGGTGGGGAAGACGGCGTGATCCGAGCTCCAGACACGATCGCCGTCGATCTTCAGGATCGGCAGGTCCTTCGGACGCGAGCCGGTGGCGATGACGACGTTCTTCGCCTCGAGCACCCGCTCGCCGTCCTCCCCCTTGACCACCACCTTGCCCCTGCCCGCGAGCCGGCCCCAGCCCTTGACGTGTTCGACCCCGTTCTTCTTGAACAGGTACGCCACGCCCTTGGCACCCTGGTCCGCCACCTTCTTGGCGCGCTTGGCCGCCGCCGCGATGTCCAGCTCCACGTTGCCGACCTTGATGCCGAACTCGGCCAGCTCGCCGAGCCGCGCCGCGTAGTGCGCGCTCTCGAGCATCGCCTTGGTCGGGATGCAGCCCCAGTTGTTGCACGTGCCGCCCAGCTTGTCCGCCTCGACGCACGCGACCTTCATCCCGAGCTGGGCCGCCCGCAGCGCCGCGACGTACCCGCCGGGGCCCGCGCCGATCACTACCACGTCGAACGAGTTCTCCGCCACGCCGCACCTCGTGTCGTTTCGGGTCCGGAACCCTCGATCACTGCCGCGCCGGCAGTGACGGCGCCGCGGCCATGCGGCCGCGGCGGCCCGTCACACCAGCATCATTCCCGGCTCCTCCAGGAAGTCCTTGAGCGTCTGGAGGAAGCGCGCGCCGGTCGCGCCATCCACCACGCGATGGTCGCAGCTCATGGTCACGCGCATCCGCGGCCGCACCACGACCTCGCCGTTCTCCACCACCGGCTTCTCCTCGATCTGGCCGATGGCGAGGATCCCCGCCTCGGGCGGGTTGATGATCGCCGTGAACTCGACGATGCCGTACATGCCGAGGTTGGAGACCGAGAACGTGGCGCCCGTATACTCCTCCGGCGCGAGCTTGCGCTGCCGCGCACGCGCCGCGAGGTCGCGCACCTCCCGCGCGATCTGCGCCACGCCCTTCAGGTCCGCATCCCGGACGACCGGCGTGATGAGACCATCCTCCACGGCGACCGCGACGCCCACGTGCACCCGGCCGTAGCGTCGGATGACGTTCTCGCCCCACGACGCGTTGACCTCCGGATGCCGCCGTAGCGCCTCGGCCGTCGCCTTGATGATGAAGTCGTTGATGGACGTCTTCTCGCCCGAGGCCGCGAGCCGCGCGTTGACCCGCTCACGCACTTCGAGCAGACGCCGCGCATCCACCTCGATGGTGAGATAGAACGTCGGCACCGGGCCGATCGAGGTCGCCAGCCGCTTCGCGATGGTCTTGCGCATCTGCGTGGCGGGGATCTCCTCGACCTCCGGAACGGCCGGCACGCCGACCGTCGGGCGCGCGACCCGCGGCGCCTCCACCGCCGGCACCGCCGGCGCGGCCGCCCGCGCCGCCAGCGCGCTCTCGATGTCGCGCTTCGTGATCCGGCCGCCGGGGCCCGTGCCCTGGATGCTGGCCAGCTCGAGGCCGGCCTCCGCCGCGAGCCGGCGCGCCAGCGGCGAGGCCTTCACCCGGCCGTCCGGCGGGACCGCCGCCGGCTCGACCCGGCCGCCGGCGATCCGCTGCTGGTCCGTTCCCGGCGGCGCGGGCGTGGGCCGACGGTCCGGCGACTCCACGGCCGCCTGCACGCCCGTCGCCGCCTGCGCGCGCTCCGTCTTGTCCGCTCCGGCCAGACCGGCTGCCGCCTCGCCGACCTGCCGCGCACCCCGCGTCTCCTCCGGCGGGCCCGCCTGCGGCGCGGGGGACGGCGCGGCGTGCGTCGGCTCCGCTGCCCCCGCCGGCGCCTCCTGGAGGATCGCCGAGATATCCTCGTCCGGCGCCGCAATGACGCCGATCACCGCGCCGACCGGCGCCGTGGCGCCTTCCTTCAGGAACTGCTTGCGCAGCACGCCGCTGCCGCGCGCCACCAGCTCCATCGTGGCCTTGTCCGTCTCGATCTCGGCCAGGATGTCGCCTTCCTTCACCTCATCGCCCTCGGCCTTCAACCACCGCACGATCTGCCCTTCTTCCATCGTGGGCGAGAGGGCCTCCATGTGGACCTTGGTTGCCATGATCGACCCCTCGAGGCTCTGCGCGCGGCTACCGGTAGAGGACCCGCCGGCACGCTTCCGCCACACGCTCCGCCGACGGCTTTGCCAGCTTCTCCAACGACTTGTTGTAGGGCATCGGCACGTCCGCCTGCGTCACACGCAGGACCGGCGCGTCCAGGTAGTCGAACGCCTCCTCCTGGATCAGCGCGGCGATCTGCGCGCCGATGCCGACGTAGGGCCAGCCCTCCTCCACGTACACGGCGCGGTTCGTCTTCTTCACCGTGGCGAGGATCGCATCCACGTCCAGCGGGCGGAGCGAGCGAAGGTCCAGCACCTCCGCCTCCACGCCCTCCTTCTCGAGCATGGACGCCGCCTGGAGCGCGACGTGCAGCATCTTCCCGTGCGTGATGATGCTCACGTCCCGCCCCTCCCGCTTCACATCCGCCACGCCCAACGGCACGATGAAGTCGGGGTCCTCCGGCACCTCGCCCTTCAGCGCGTACAGGAGCTCGCCCTCCATCACCACGACGGGGTCATCGTCGCGGATCGCCGCCTTCAGCAGCCCCTTCGCATCCGCGGGCGTCGCCGGGGTGCACAGCTTGATGCCCGGGAAGTGCGCGTACGGCGACTCCATCGCCTGGGAATGCTGCGCCGAGAGCTGGAGCGCCGCGCCCGTCGGGCCACGGAACACGATCGGGCACTTGAACTGGCCGCCCGACATGTACAGCATCTTCGCGGCGCTGTTGAACACCTGGTCCATCGCCAGGATCGAGAAGTTGAACGTCATGAACTCGATGATCGGCCGGAGACCGACCATCGCAGCGCCGATGCCCAGCCCCGCGAAGCCCAGCTCGGTGATGGGCGTGTCCACCACGCGCATCTCGCCGAACCGGTCCAGCATCCCCTTCGAGACCTTGTACGCGCCGTTGTAGACTCCGACCTCCTCACCCATGAGGAAGACGTCGGGGTCGCGCTCCATCTCCTCGACCATGGCCTGGTTGAGGGCCTCACGATAGGTCATCACCGCCATGGCTCAGCCCTCCATCCGGTCCATGCGGTCGAAGAACAGCCGGCCGTGCTCCGGGATCTGCGCATAGACGTCCTTGTACAGCTCCTCCGCCGGAGGCTCGGGTGACTTGTCCGCGAACTCCGCGGCGTCCTCCACCTCGGCCTGAACCTTCGCATCCATCTCGTTCAGCTCGTCCTCCGTCAGCATCCCGTGCTCACGGAGCAGGTCGATGAAGATCCGGATCGGATCCTTCTTCTTCGCCTCCTCGACCTCTTCCTTCGTGCGGTAGACCCCGTGCACCGGGTCCGACATGGAGTGGCCCATGAACCGGTAGCAACGCGCCTCGATCAGCGTCGGGATCGACTCCTCCCGCGCACGCGCCACCGCTTCCGCGACCGCCTCGCGCACCGCGAGCACGTCCATCCCATCCGCGACCGCCGACGGCATGTCGTACGCGGACGCCTTCTGCGAGATGTCGTACAGCGACGACGCCCGCTCCCACGCCGTCCCCATCCCGAACCGGTTGTTCTCCACGATGAAGATCACCGGCAGCTTCCACAGCGCCGCCATGTTCAGCGACTCGTGGAACGCGCCCTGGTTCACCGCGGCCTCGCCCATGAAGCAGAGGCAGACCCGGTCCTCGCCCTTGTACTTGATCGCCCAGCCGACGCCCACCGCCAGCGGGATCTGGCCGCCGACGATGCCCCAGCCGCCCAGGAAGTTCTTCTCGGCGCTGTACAGGTGCATCGAGCCGCCCTTGCCCTTGGCACAGCCGTCGATGCGGCCGTACAGCTCCGCCATGACCTCGCGCGCCGTCATGCCCTTGGCCAGCGCGTGCACGTGCTCCCGGTACGCCGAGATCACGTAGTCATCCGGCCTGAGGACACTGATCGCGCCGACCGCCACGGCTTCCTGGCCGATGTACAGGTGGCAGAAGCCCCCGATCTTGCCGAGTGCGTAGGCCTCCGCGCACTTCTCTTCAAAACGGCGGCCCAGCAACATCTGATAGAGCAGACCGTGCAAGGTCTCGCGGTCCAGGCCGCCCAGCGCACGCTTGTCGCGGGCCGGCTCCTCGACCGCGGCCTTGCGCGCCGCCGCCTTCGTCTCCGCCATTCCGCTCTCCATCTGTTTCACCGTCTGTCCTGCGCCGCCCGATACCCGGCGCGGCCGCCGCGGCCCCGTGGTCCCGCTGCCCCTGGACACCTCAGCTCCCCACCGCGCGCCGCGGCTCGATCTGAACCAGCACGGGCGGCCGTGCGGGGCCGTTCCCCGCACCACCGCCGCGTACCCCCACCACCTCCGCCGGTGCCGGCACATCCGCCTCCAGGATCTCCTGGATCCGGCCGACGCCGCCCGCCGTCACCGTCCGCGCCTGCTTCTCGGCGTGGTAGCTCGAGCGGACCAGCGGGCCGGACTCCACGTGCCGGAACCCCAGCTCCTCCTCACCCACCCGCTTCCACTCCGCGAACTCCTCGGGCGTGACCCACCGCACCACCGGCGCGTGGTACGGCGAGGGCCGGAGGTACTGACCGAGCGTGAGGATGTCCACCCCCGCCTCCCGCAGATCCACCATCGCCTTGCGGATCTCCTCCGCCGTCTCGCCCAGCCCCAGGATCACCCCGGACTTGGTCAGCATCCCCGGGTCCATCCGCTTCGCGGCGCCGAGCAGCGAGATGCTCCGCCAGTACCGCCCCCCCGGCCGCGCCCACGGATGCAGCCGCTCCACCGTCTCCAGGTTGTGGTTCAGGATGTCCGGCCGCGCTTCGACCACCGTCCGCAACGCGGCCTCATCCCCCTTGAAGTCCGGGATCAGCACCTCGACGGTGCACCCGGGCCGCGCCTCCCGGCACAGCCGGATCGTCTCCGCGAAGATCGCCGCGCCGCCGTCCGGCAGGTCATCACGGTTGACGCTCGTGATGACGACGTGCTCCAGCTCCAGCGTCGCGACGGCCTCCGCGACGCGCCGGGGCTCGTCCCAGTCCAGCTCGGTGGGCATGCCATGGGCGATCGCGCAGTACTTGCACGCCCGCGTGCAGACATCCCCGAGGATCAGGAACGTCGCGGTCCCCGCCTCCCAACACTCGCCGATGTTGGGGCAGCCCGCCTCCTCGCACACCGAGTGCAGCCGCTGACCCCGCATCAGCCGTTTCAGGCGCAGGTAGTTCGGCCCGCCGGGCGACCGTACCTTCAACCAGCCCGGCTTGCGCTCGCCCAGCGCGATCGGCCGCTGCCCCTCCAGCACGGGCAGCCGCGCCGTGCCCTTGGACTTGACGATCCCTGTATCCTTGCCCTGCGGCGCGTAGCCCGACGCCGCCTGCGCTCGCTCTCTCATGTCGACTCCTGTCCCCCGCGCCACGGCGCGCGGCTATGCCCGGCCGTCCGCGAGGCCGCTCCGCTCATCGCGTTCTGGAAGCCAGCCCCTCAACATACCATCCCCGCCAACCCCCAGCAACGACGCACGCTGTCCAGCGTCCAGGGCCGGGGCACGGGCGGCTCCGGCCGGATCGCGCTCGACCTCTGGAAACCTGGAGAAGGCGGACGGCGGTATCCGGGAAGCCGGACAGGGGCGCCGCCCGGACGGGCCGCCCGGTGAGGGTGGGGAATCAGGGGGGCGGGGGGCCCCGCTCTGGCGCCGGGACCTGCCCGCCCGGCTCAGCCCAGCAGGTGCCGCAGCGCCGGCTCCAGGGCAGGAAAGCGGAAGCGGTATCCGGTCTCGAGGAGCCGGCGGGGCACGACGCGCGCTCCGGACAACAGCATCTCCTCCGCCATCTCGCCCGCCGCCAGGCGCGCGGCGAACGCCGGGACCACGAGCAGCGCCGGCCGCCGCAGCACGCGGCCCAGCACCCGCGTGAATTCCGCGTTGGACACGGGCTCCGGCGCCACGAAGTTCACGGGCCCCGCCAGGGATTCGGTCCGGAGCGCGTGGAGCGCCGCCTCGACGACGTCGTCCAGCGTGATCCAGCTCCAGACCTGCGCGCCGCTGCCGAGCCTGCCGCCGAGGCCGAGCCGGAACAGAGGGAGCATCGCGGCCAGCGCGCCGCCGCGGGGGCTCAGGACCAGCCCGAACCGCGGATGCACCACCCGGATCCCCGCCGCCCGCGCCGGGTCGGCCGCCGCCTCCCACGCCCGGGCCGTGTCCGCCAGGAACCCGGTCCCCGGCGGCGCGTCCTCGTCCAGGCCCACGTCCGGCGGCCGCGCGCCGTAGAACCCGATCGCCGACGCGGACAGCAGGACGGCCGGCGGCCGCGAGAGCGCGGCGAGCGCCTCCGCGAGCAGCCGCGTGCCCCGGACCCGGCTGTCCCGGATCCGGGCCTTCTTCCGCGCCGTCCACAACCCGACGAGGCTCTCGCCCGCGAGATGGATGACGACGTCGTGCCCCTCGAGCCCCGCGGCGTCGACCTCCCCTCGCGCCGGGTCCCAGTACGCGGCGCCCGGTCCGCCCGCCCGGTCCCGGCTCCGTACCAGCCGCGTCACCTCGTGCCCGTTGGCACGGAGCCGCTCGACCAGCGCGGACCCGATCAGCCCGCTCGAGCCGGTGATCGCGACGCGCATGCTCTATCCGCCGGGGCGCCCCCCGCTGGGGATCGAGGGTTCACGCGGCGGGCTGGCCCCGCGATTCTCTGCATTCGCGGCGCCTCCACGCGAGACGGAACTCCGCGTCTCGGTGTGAGCCCCGCGCGCCCGCGCGGCCTGCGCGTGACGGCGCGCCGCGGGGCACGGGGAGGTCAGCGGTGCCGCTCCAGTGTCACCTCGTGGTCCTCGCCGTGACGCGCCCGCTCCCGGACCGCCTCGTTCCGCACCGATTTCGCGTACTCGGCCTTCAGCCGCTCGAGCATCTCCGCGCGCCGCTTGAACAGCCGCTTCGGTTCGCGCGGCGGGTGCTTCGCCAGCGCGTACGCGGCGAGCAGCGGCAGCGCAATCGTCGAGTCCGTGTAGCACACCACCGCGTCCGGCAGCCGGTCCGGATCGACCTTGCCCCAGCTCACCGCTTCCGCGGGTGTGGCGCCCGAGAGCCCGCCCGTGTCCGGCCGCGCATCCGTGATCTGGAGGAAGTAGTCGTGCCCCTTCTCCTCGATCCCCAGCACCTCCTGGATCTGCGGCTCGGTCTGGAGCATGAAGTTCTTCGGGCTGCCTCCGCCCAGGATCAACACCGCGGAGCGACCGCCGCGACGCTTCGCGTCCAGCACGATGGACGCCGTCTCGTTCACGTCCGCGCTGACGTCGAACATCAGCTTGCTGCCCTGGAGCGCCATCGCCGCGACGTTCATCCCGATGGACGAGTCGCCGGGCGAAGACGTGTAGACCGGCACGTCGTACTCCCAGCACGCTGCCAGGAAGGACTTGCGCGGCTGCCCCAGCGCGCGCTCCCGCTCCGCGATGTACTTGCCGCAGAGGTGATGGAACTCCGCGGTCGACATCGTGCGGTTGAACTCCGGCGCGCGGATCATCTCACGGAAGAAGGCGTCCGTGTCCAGCAGCACGGAGTAGTCGAAGAAGATGTCGTAGATGCGGACGACCTCTTCCTCGCGCAGCAGCAGGTCCGAGACGTGCGGGTTCCCCTGGTGCAGCTCGAGGCCGAGACCGAAGTGCGCGTCGTGGTACAGGTTCGCGCCCGTCGACACCACCCAGTCGATGAACCCTGCCTCCACCAGCGGGATGAGCGCGCTGATCCCGAGGCCCGCCGGCGTGAGCGCGCCGGTGATCGAGACGCCGACCGTGACGTCGTCCTCCAGCATCTTCTCCGTGAACAGCCGGCAGGCCTCCCGCAGCCGCCCCGCGTTGTAGGCGAGGAACGTCCCGTCGATCAGCTCGGGAACGGTCATCCCGCCCGTGATGCGCCGCGGATCGATGCGGCGCCCGCTCAGGAACTGGCTCTTTCTCGCCATTGTGCTCCCCGTCACAGGCCCGTCTTGCGCAGCCGGTTGGCAACCGGGCGCACCGGCCCCTTGAAACCGCCCCGCCCGTTGCCGGCGCTCTCGCTCGCCGCGTTCTCGAGCTGCGTCCGGTAGTACTCGAGCACGATGTTCACCGCTTCTTCCGGCGAATCCGTGACGTGCATGAGCTCCATGTCTTCGGGCGCGATCTTGCCTTCCGCGACCATCTTGTTCCGCAGCCAGTCCAGCAGCCCCTGCCAGTACTCGCTGCCGAACAGGATGACCGGGAAGTTGCGTACCTTGCCCGTCTGGATCAGCGTCAGCGCCTCGAACAGCTCGTCCAGGGTGCCGAAGCCGCCCGGGAAGATGATGAACGCTTCGGCGTACTTCACGAACATCGTCTTCCGCACGAAGAAGTAGCGGAAGTTGATGGCGATGTCGACGTAGTCGTTGACCCCCTGTTCGAACGGCAACTCGATGTTGCAGCCGACGCTGGGGCCGCCACCCTGGACCGCGCCCTTGTTGGCGGCCTCCATGATCCCCGGCCCACCGCCGGTCACCACGGCGAAGCCGGCTTCCGCCAGCCGCCGCGCCGTCTCTTCCGCCGCCGCGTACATCGGGTCGTCCGGCGTGACCCGCGCGCTGCCGAAGATGCTGACGGCGGGGCCCAGGTCCATGAGCGTGTCGAAGCCCTCGACGAACTCGCCCATGATGCGGAAGACACGCCAGGCATCCTTGTAGATGGTCTCCGGCGTGACCGCGCGCCTGGTCTCCCGCGTCAGCAGCCGTTCGTCCTCGGTCTTGCGACCCCGCCTCGTGGTCCCCACCGGCCGCACCGCCGGTGTCCTCTTCTTCTCTCTCATGATGACTCCCTGTGCATCTCACGCCACGCGCGGTACCAGCGGGCCGTGTGCGCCAGCGCATCCGCGGGCGCCACGCGGGCGGACCAGCCGAGCTCGCGACGCGCCCGCGTCGTGTCGAACGGATCATCGCCCAGCAACCTGCCCACCGCTCGGCGCAGGCCCGGCTCGTCCTGACCGGGGAGGAGGCGGGCCAGTGCGTCGCCCGCCGCTGCGGCGAAAAGGAGGAGAGATGACGGGACCGACACGATGCGCGGGCGTCGCCCCAACTCCCGCGCGAACACCTCCACCACCTCTCGCACCCGGACCGGCGCGTCGGCGCTCAGGTTGTACGCGCGACCGATGGCCGAGTCACGTTCCAGCGCCGCGACGATCCCGTCCGCCAGGTTGCCTGCGTAGACCAGCGGCACCGTGTGCTGGCCGCCGGCCGGCAACGGCACGACCGGGAGGAGGGAGAGCGCCCGCGCCAGCCGCGGCGTGAACCACCGGTCTCCGACCCCGTACACCACCCCCGGCCGCACGACGGTGAGCTGCACCGCCCCGGCGTCGTGCAGCCGCCACGCCACCTCCTCCGCTTCCCGCTTCGACCACGCGTAGTGCGCGCCCGGCGCGATCCGCCCCTCCCGCCATGCGTCCTCGCCCAGCACCGCGCCGCCACCCTGGCGGCCGTACACCGCGATGCTCGAGACGTGCAGCACGCGGCTCACACCCGCGGCGCCCGCAGCGCGCAACACCCGCTCCGTCCCCTCCACGTTCACCCGCCGGAACGCCGCGGGGCCGCCACGGGTGAACACCAGCGCCGCTGCGTGGACCACCGCATCGCAGCCCCTCATCGCCGCGGCCAGCCGCTCCACCGGGCCGCACACATCCCCTTCCACCCGCGCCGCGCCGGAGGGCTCCAGCAGCCGCGCATCGCTGCCCCGGCGCACCAGCGCCACCACCTCGTGCCCTCGCTCCCGCAGCCGGCTCGCCACGTACGAGCCGACGAGGCCCGTCCCCCCAGTCAGGAATACGCGCATGCGTTCCACGGCGGCACGCGCGGCCGCTGGCCAAAGATAGAACCGGCCTCCCACCGGGTCCAGCGCGACCCTGTCCCCGGACCGCCGAACCCGCCGACCGCGCCCCGCGCCCGGAGCCGGGCGCGCCCCGCCCCCCGACGCCGGAACGAGGGCTTCCGGGATAGGGTACAAATGACACTACGCCAACGACTTACGGGATTCTCCATGGGCCGCTCCATCGACCTCCGTCGCTACGCGACCGCCGAGCAGCGGATCGACGCGTTCTACCAGCGGTTCCCCGACGGCGCGATCCAGACCGACCTGCTCCGGCTCGAACCGGGCTTCGTCCTCTTCCGCGCCCGCCTCTACCGGGACCGGACCGACCCCGCGCCGACCACCGGCTGGGCCTACGACCGGCCGCCCGCCGACGACGCCGCGGCGGCCCGCCAGGTCTTCGCGAACTGCGAGGCGGCGGCGGTCGGGCGCGCCCTCGCCAACCTGGGGTTGGCCGGGCCGCTGCGTCCCTGCCGAGAAGAGATGGTGAAGGTACTGCGTCTCCGCGGGGCCGACGGCGAACGCGGTCCGCATGCGCCGCCGGTGGGGGCCGCCCCCACGGCGCCGCCAGCCCAGCGCCTCCGCGCGCTGCTCGCCGAGCTCCGGCTCCCGGCGGAGCGGCGCCGCCGGATCGAGGCACGGCTCCGCCAGGGGTTGACCGACCGAGACGCGCACGAGCTCGAGGCCTACCTGCTGGCGCTGCGGGCCGGGGGGCGGATCCGCCGGCGGGCCGGGGTAGACGGCCGGCACGCGCGCCGGTAGCTTGACCTGGCATGAGGTGTCCCGTCTGTCAGTCGGAGGGGCAGGGCGCCTACTGCGCCGCGTGCGGCGCGCCGCTGGAGGGTGCCCCGTGCCCCGGGTGCCAGGCGCCGCTCGTGCCCGGCGCCCAATACTGCGTGGCGTGCGGCCGGCCAGTCCGGGCCGCCGCGTCGAACCTGCCGTGGTACATCGCCGGCGCCGCACTGGTCGCGCTCATTGCCGTGGTCCTCACGGCCGTGCTGCGCACCGGACAGCCCGCATCCGCCGCGACCGGGGCGCCGGCGGCTTCTGCTCCCGCCGGCTCCGCCACGACGGCCGCCCCGCCGCTGACCGGCACGCCCCGCGAGCAGGCGGACCGCCTGTTCAACCGGATCATGCAGGCGAGCGCGGCGGGTGACAGCGCCGAGGTCAGCTTCTTCCTGCCGATGGCGCTGGCCGCGTACCGCGACGCCGAACCCCTCGACGCCGACGGCCTCTACCACCTGAGCGTGCTGGAGAACGCGGCCGGCGACCCGGCCTCTGCCCGCGCCACGGCCGAGCGCATCCTGGAGGCGGACCCGGACCACCTGCTCGGCCTCGCTGCGGCGGCCCGGGCCGCGCGGGACGCCGGCGACACCGCCGCGGCGCGCCGCTACTACGGCCGCCTGCTCGAGGTGTACGACGCGCAGCGACAGCGCGCGCTGCCGGAGTACGCCGACCACACGATGATCCTGCCGCTCTATCAGCAGGAAGCGCGCGACTTCCTCGGGCGCTGAACGGCTCTGGCGGCCACGCTCTCTCAGAGCGCGGCGAGCAGACGCTCGGGATCCACGGGCTTCGTGAAGAACAGGTCCACGCGGTGGCGCTTGACCTCGTCGCCCACCCGCTCCAGCGACGTGCCGGTGATCACGCCCACCCGCACCGCAGGGTCCATCGCACGCAGCCGCTCCACCAGTTCCCAGCCATCGAGGCCCGGCAGCCCGAGGTCGGTCAGCACCGCGCGGTAGCGCCCCGGCTCGAACGCCGCGACCGCCGCCTCGCCACTGCTGGCCGTCACGACGTGGAACCCGCCCGAGCGCAGCGTCGCCGCCATCGCCTCGAGACTCAACGGGTTGTCGTCCACCAGGAGGATGCCGGGGGGCGGGTTCGCGCGCTCTGCCACGGGCGGGGCGAGGGGCAGGCGCAGGAGGACGGTGGTCCCGACGCCGGGCCAGCTCTCGAGCTCCATGCTCCCGCCGTGCCGCCGCACGATCCCCGCGACCTGCGACAGGCCGAGGCCGGTGCCCCGCGGGCCCTTCGTCGTGAAGAACGGCTCCGGCGCACGCTTCAGCACCTCACGGGTCATGCCCACGCCCGTGTCCTGCACGGCCAGCACGACGTGGTCCTCTTCCCGCCGCCCGACGAGGCGCAGCATGCCACCGTCCGGCATCGCGTCCACCGCGTTCAGCATCAGGTTCAGCAACGCCTCGCGGAGCTCGATGGCGTTGGCATGCACCAGCAGGTCCTCCCCGACCGACTCCTCGATCCGGACCGGGCCGCCCGCGCTGCGCAGGTCGAGCACCGGCCGCACCAGCTCCACCGCCTCCCGGACCAGGCTCGTCAGCGACACCGTCGTCCGCCGCGACGTGTCCGGCCGCCGCTGCGTGAAGCTCTGGATGCGTCGCACGGTCTCGGCGCCATCCCGCGCCGCCATGAGGATCCGCTCCGCGAAGACACGGACGTTCTCCGGGTCGTCCGGCCTGGCACGGATCAGCTCCGCGAACGCCACGATCGGGTTCAACGCGTTGTTGATGTCGTGCGCGACGCCCGCCGCCACCTCCCCCAGCGCCGCGAGCCAGCGGGTGCGCGAGAGACTCTGCTGCTTCTCCTCCGCACTGATCCGGCCCTCGCCCTCCGGCTCCGCCGCCGACCGGCCCTGGTTTGAGACGATCGCTTGCAGATCGGCCAGTAGCCGCAGCAGCTCCAGGGCGCGTTCATCCACCCCGGCCCGCAGGTTCACCGCCACCAGCGCACCCACACCCACGCCCGCACGCCGCACCGGCACCGCCACCGCGTTCCGCAGCTCGTCGCCGGCCGTCAGCGCCAGCAGGAGCCCATCCGGCGCGAACGGCACGGGCGCCGCGAGCCGGACCGGCGCCTCCTCGGCCAGCGCGCGGTGAACGAGTGTGCCCGCGCGAGGGAACCGGCGCCCGCGCGCCGCGGCCGCGGCCTCGGCCACCGCCGCGACCTGCGCAACGCGCAACTCGCGCCCGCCCCGCTCCAGGTCGATGACCGCGAAGACGGCCGCATCCAGCAGGCGCAGCGCTCCCTGCGCCAGGAGAGCCTCGATGGCGTTGACCGGCCGCTGCTCGGCGAGCGCCGCGCACACGCTCGCCACCAGCGCCAGGGCGCCGGAATGGCCGGCGTCTTCGGTTTGCTGCCAGATGCCGCTCACACGCGCTCCTCCGGGCGCACGGAAAGCACCGCGCAGCTCAACGTTGCAGTACAGGATCCACGGGTCGAGGGAACGGGCCGCCCCCCGGCACCCGCGTGGCCGGTGCCCGCCGGGAGAACGGAACGCCGCGTCCCCCGAGCTCACAACCCCGTCGGCAGATCAATGAACTCCCACGGCAGACCGAAACGTTCCTCCAGGTGCGCGGCCAGCGCACGCACACCCCATACCTCCGTGGCGTAGTGGCCGCCGTAGTAGACGTTGATCCCGCCCTCCATCGCATCGAAATACGTGTGGTGCGCTCCCTCGCCGGTCACATAGGCGTCCAGACCCGCCGCGATCGCCGCGCCGATCATGCTCCCGCCCTGACCCGTGATCACCCCGACCCGCCGCACCACCTCCGGGCCGCCCGGCATCAGCTTCACCGGACCGCCGAGCAGCTCGTCCAGCCGCGCCGCCAGCGCCTCCCGCTTCAGCTCCAGCTCCCCCCACACCCCCAGCTCCACGCCCTCGTAGTCGCCGAACCGGCCCTGGACCCGGATGCCCAGCGCCTGCGCGAGCACCACGTTGTTGCCGACCTCGGGATGCACGTCCAGCGGGATGTGCGCCGAGTACACCGCCACGCCCGCGTCCAGCAGCCGCTTCACCTTCCGGTACCGCCGCCCCGTCAACGGCCGGTGACCATCCCAGAACAGCCCGTGATGGACCAGCAGCAGGTCGCAGCCCCGGGCCACCGCCTCCCGGATCGCCGCCTCGCTCGCGTCCACCGCCGCCGCCACCCGCGTCACCTGTCCGCCGTTCTCGACCTGCAACCCGTTCAGCGCCACCCGGGAATCCGGCACCTCCCGCACCCTGAGATATTCGTCGAGATAGCTGACCAACTCCTGGAGTCTCATCCGCGCAAATCCTTTTGCCGTAGCCGCCTAGCCCATCCGCCGCCGCCGCAGCCTGTGGATAAACAACCGTAGTTTTTCCACCGAACGCCCGGACGACGCCGGAACCAATCCAGTAACTGGTTGCGGAGAAACAACTTACGAATTATCCACAGTTTGTGGAAAAGAACGCGCGGCGCACCCCTGGCCATGCAGGAGTGCGCCGCCTTCAACGGCAGCCGGGCGACCCGTCGCCCCACGGCAGGCGGGGCGGGGGATCGCGTGCTCATCTGTTCGCCGGGCCGACCCGGCGCTCCCGGGGGCCTCGAGGAGGGGCCGGCCCGCCGCCAGCACACGGGGCGGACCCGCCACCGCTCAGGCCCGGGTGCGGCGAGGCGCTCGGCTCAGGGATGCGCCCGGCCCGCCCCGTCCGTCCGCCGGGGTGCCGCGGGGCCCTGGCCCGGATGGTCCGCCCGCGCACACGGCCCGTCTCCAGGCCGGGCGGGTGCAGACGCCGGCGCCTTACCGCGCGATCGCGGGCTTGCCCTGCTCGGGCTGCCCTGCGCCGGGCTTGGAGGCCTCGGCCGCGGCAGGCGCCGCCTGGGGCTTCGCCTGCGCCTTCGGGACGGTGACCTCGCCGGTGAAGACGTTGCCGTTGACGCGCCCACCCTCGTCGAGCTTGATCCGGCGCGCGCGGATCTCGCCCTCGATGACGCAGGTCGCCTGGAGCTCGAGGCGGCTCTCGGCGATGATGGAGCCGCTGACCCGGCCGCCGATCACGGCGTCCTGCGTCATCACATCGCCCTGCACCACGCCGTCCTTGCCGATCACCACCGCCTTTCCGGCGCGGACCGTGCCCTCGACGGTCCCCTCGATCCGGAGCGTTCCCTCGGTCTCACAGTCGCCGATGACGCGCATCCCCGGCCCGATGATCGAGATGACGCCGTCACGCGGGGGCTGCGGGATCTGATTGTCCTTCGACATCGCCTCGCCACTCGTTTGGAGGTCCTTCGATCTTCCGAATCGACCCAACATCACGGCTGCCTTATCATGACGAGGGGGTCGATGGCCTCGCCGTTCCGGCGTACCTCGAAGTGGAGGTGCGGGGCCGTGGAGCGGCCGGTGGAGCCGCTGAGCGCAATGACCTCGTGCCGCTCGACGCGGTCACCGGGCGCCACGAACAGGCGAGACGCGTGCCCGTACATCGACTCGATGCCGCCGCCATGGTCGATCAGCACGAACTGGCCGTACACTTCGTCGGTGCCCGCGGCCGAGACGACGCCCGGGCCCGCGGCGCGGATGTAGGAATCTTTCGGCACCGCGATGTCGATCCCCGGGTGGTTGGATTCGCCCGCGGCCATGCGGCGCGTGATGTACCCGGCCTCACTCAACGGCCACGCGTCCGGCTGCGATGGCTGCTGCGGACCCGCGTCCTGCAGCGACGACTCCTGCCGCAACGGCGGGAGCACCGGCTCGGGCTGCTTCGCGTCGCCCGTGGCGCCGAGCAGGTTCCGCACCCGCTCGTATTGCGCCTCCGCCTCCGCGAGCGCACGCGCCAGCTCCGCCACCTGCCGGCGTTCCTCCTCGAGCCGGGCGACCTCGCGCTCGAGCGCCGGGACCCGGGCGGCCTGTGCGGCGATGTACCACCAGGATGCGGCCATGATGATGAACAGCACGAGCAACCCGCCCGCCGCGCCGAGCAGCAGCCGTAGACGGCGATACGAGATCTCGTAGGTCCGCGTCTCCAGATCGCCGTGCGGAACGACGATCAACGTTAACCGGCGCTCATCCGCCATGCCAGCCCTCACTCCCAGGAGAGGCCCGCCCAGGCACCGCAGGGTCTCGCCCGGTCTGAACGGGCGCGCTGCGCCGCAGGGCGCTCGTGGCGCTCATGCGAGACGATCCCCTCGACCACCGTGACTCGACTCCCTCCGGCCGGGACGGGCGCCTCGACCTATCCGCGCGCTCCTCCGGCGCGACGCGAAACCACGGTGTTCGCCGGTGTGCCCCCGCCCGCTCGAGACGGACGCGTCCCGACGGCCCGCCGGCCCGGGAAGGGCAAGACGTTCACGACACCGCCTCCGCGGCAGGGCTGCCCACCAGCAGCTCGTAGATCCGCTCGAAATCCTCGGCCCCGTAGAACGGGATCTCGATGTAGCCCCTGTTGCCGCGCCTCCGGTGGATGCGCACCGCGGTGCCCAGCGCGCGCTGGAGCTCCTCCTCCAGGCGGCGCTCCGTGGGATCGCGACGCCGCTCCTGCATCTTCGGCGTCCGGACCGCCCGGGCCCGCTGCACCTGCGCCTCCACCTTCCGCACACTCCACCCCTCCCGGACGGCGCGCTCGGCGAGCTCGATCATCTGGCGCTCGCTGCCGGCGCCGAGCAGCGCCCGGGCGTGGCCTGCGCTCAGCTTCCCCTCCTCCACCAGCCTCCGGACCACAGCAGGCAACTGCAATAGCCGCAAAGAGTTGGCGACGGTGGAGCGGTCCCGCCCCACCGCCTCGGCCACCTCCTGCTGCGAGAGGCCGAACTCGTCCATCAACTGGCGGTACCCTTCCGCCTCCTCGAGCGGCGAGAGCGCGGCCCGCTGGAGGTTCTCCACCAGCGCCAGCACCAGCAGCGTCCGGTCGTCGACCTCCCGGACCACCGCCGGGATCTCCCGCATCCCGAGCCGCATGGACGCGCGCCACCGCCGCTCCCCCGCCACCAACTCCCACGCGGGGCCGCTCGCGCCGCCCCGCGCCGGGCGGACCACGATCGGCTGCAGCAGCCCGTTCTGCTTGATGGACTCCGCGAGCTCGGCCAGCTCCTCCTCGCGGAACTCACGACGGGGTTGGAATGGGTTCGGCGCGATGTCGGCGATGGGAATCCGGCGTGCCTCCCCACCGGATCCCGCATCCGCGGTCAGGTATTCGCCCAGCAGCGCTCCGAGCCCACGGCCCAACCGGTCTCGGCGGTTCATCGGTCAGACGCTCCGGGTCAGCTCTCCGCCACCGCCGGCTCGGACGGGGGCGCGGCCGCGCCCTGCTCCCAGCCCGCGCCTGCGTCCGGCTCACCCGCGCCCCCCGCCGGCCGCGCGGCCCGCGCCATGACCTCCCGCGCAAGGGCGAGGTAGCTCTGCGCACCGACGGACTGGATGTCGTACAGCACGATCGGCTTGCCGAAACTCGGCGCCTCGGCCAGCCGTACGTTGCGTGGGATGGCGGTCCGGTAGACGCGGTTGCCGAAGTACTCCTTCGCCTCGTCCGCGACCTGGCGCGAGAGGTTGAGGCGCTGGTCGTACATCGTCAGCAGCACACCGTCGATCTGCAAGCGCGGATTGATGTTACGTTGGACGAGGCGGACCGTGTTCAGGAGCTGGGACAGCCCCTCCAGGGCGTAGAACTCGCACTGGATCGGGATCAGCACGGCGTCCGCCGCGGCGAGGGTGTTCAGCGTCAGCAGCCCGAGAGAGGGCGGGCAGTCCACCAGGATGAAGTCGTACCGCTCGCGCACCGGCTCCAGCGCGCGCCGCAGCACCAGCTCGCGCTCCGGTCGGTTGACCAGCTCGACCTCGGCGCCGACCAGGTCGCGGCTCGAGGGGGCGACGTCGAGGAACGGGAAGTGGAGGCCGCGGATGAGGACGTCGTCGATCGGCCCCCCCTCGACCATGACGTCGTACATCGACGCCTCCACGTTGGCGCGGTCGACGCCGATCCCGCTGGTCGCGTTGCCCTGGGGGTCCATGTCGATGACGAGCGTGCGCCGCTCGGCGACGGCCAGGCAGGCACCCAGATTGATGGCGGTCGTGGTCTTGCCGACGCCGCCCTTCTGGTTCGCTATGGCAATGATGCGGGACATGCGCTCCAGCTCTGGTCGTCGCTCGACTGGGGAGTGCAGCAATATAACGCACTCGTCCGCGCGCGCAAATGACCCTGGGGGCGGGATCCCGCCGGGGCCGGGCGAGGAGGCCGGCCGCCGCCGTGGCAGGCGCCCGGGAGAGCGGGGCAGGGCTGCGGCGACCGCGTCCCGGCCTGACCGACGAAGCACCGATGGACGCGGCTCGGCGGCTTGACCGTGTCGGGGCGCGCGTCAGAGATTGCGAACCCCCACACCACATCATCCCGTGATCCGGAGAAGGACCATGAGGCCGCGGAACCCGACCCTCCGCGCGATCGCGGCGGTGCTGCTCGTGCCGCTCGCCGCGGCGTGCGACAGCGACGACGTCGCCCCCACCGATCCGGTGCCGGACGTGCTGGCCGGCCGCTGGGTGGCGACGCCCGAGTGCCGGCCGGCGTGCGAGTTCAGCGTGACGCTGACGGAGAGCCCCGGCCAGACCATCAGCCTCCTCGATCCGCCGATCTCGGCCTCCATCGAAGTCGAGGTCTCGACGGGCGGCGGGTTCGTGCTGAGAGCGGAGCTGTACGGCTTGGACTTCGTGTCGGCGGGGACGGCACGGACGGCGGGGTCCAAGATCTACATCACGCTGCCCTCGGGCGCCGTGGACACGGCGACGTACTCGATCTCCGGCTCCACCCTCACCCTCGATTACCAGAACGAGCTCCGGAACGTGGACTTCGACGGCGACGGGCAGCCGGACCCGGGTCGGGTGCGGGCGGTCCTCCAGCGTGTGTCCTCGCCGGTCGCGCGCAGCCGGTAGAGCCGGGAGCGGGTCCGGGTCGGCGCACGACGGCGCACCCCGGTCCGCCCGGCACCTGCGCTCCCGGGTTCCACGGCCCGTCACGCCGTGGCGGCGCGACCGACCCCCACTGGCGATCCGGGCGTCGGCCGCCGCGCCCTCTCCGGTGCTCGCGCCCGTGGAGTCCGGTTTCCCCGGCCGGCGTGTGAGGGGGTGGCCGAAAGCGGGCTAGGCCCCGCCCGGGCCGGCGGCCCTCCCCCTCCAGCCTCGCCCCGCCGGCGGCCGGCTGCTCGCCGCCCCGTCACCCGCCCGCGGCGTGCCTGTTTCACGTGAAACAGAGCTCCGAAGATCTTTGCTGCCACGCAGTTAGGTGGCATACCCGTTGCACCCCCTGGGGTAGGGAGGCGCCCCCGGCTGGCCGGGGCCCGGCCAGCCGGCGTTGCGTGGGGCGGACGCCGGGGCGACCCGGCCGGCGGCCAGACACACCCGCGACGGTCGCGGCCGGAGCGCCCGTGTCCACGAGCGGGAGGTGCAGCGATGGCAGTCCAGCGACGGTGGGACCGCGAAGAGCGGCCCGTGACCCGCGCCCAGGCCCCGATCGGCGACCTGATCCGGAACCTCGGACAGGACAGCGTCGATCTCGTCCGCCAGGAGATCAACCTGGCCAAGCTGGAGATCAAGGAGTCCGTCAGCCAGATCACCCGCGGCGCCATCGGCGCGGCCCTCTGGGGAGGCATCGCCCTCGTCGGCGGGCTCGCCCTCACCGCCTGCCTGATCCTCCTGATCGGGATGGCGCTCGACGGCGCCTACTGGGCCGGCGCCCTGATCGTCGGCGCGGTGTTCGTCCTCCTCGGCGCGCTCATGGCGTGGCGCTCCGTCAACAAGATCCGCGAAACGGACTTGAGGCCGGACGAGACCATCGACACTTTGAAAGAGGACCGGCGCTGGCTCGGCCGCGAGGCCAGGGAGTTCCGGCAGGAGCTCCGGGCATAGGGCCACACGCCCCGGCCAGAGACCAAAGGCGGGGCGCCACTCGCGCCCCGCCTTTCCTGTGGCTCCCGCGGCCGGCCCGGCGCGCCACAACGGACCACTCACCACACCGACTCCGGAACCGAAATGCCAGAACTGACCGAAACCCGCCGCGCCTTCCGCATCCACGGCCGCGTCCAGGGCGTCGGCTTCCGCATGTGGACGTATCGGACGGCCAGCGAGCTCGGACTCCGCGGCACCGTCCGCAACATGCCCGACGGGACCGTCGAGGTGGTGGCCGCCGGCCCGCTCGAGGCCCTCGACCGGCTCCGCACCCTGCTCCACGAAGGCCCGCCGGCCGCGGAGGTCGCCCGCGTGGACGAGACCGAGCCGCCGGCGGGCGACCTGCCCGCCGGCTTCGAGATCCGCTAGCTCGCCCGGATCCGCCCCCTCCGACGAAAACACACCGCCCGCCCGGCAGCGCCGGGCGGGCGGGTCCCGAAACCACTCAGACGATTCCGGCGGCCGAGAAAGCCAACGGGCGACATCGCCCTGCGCGGCGGGCCGCCGGCTCTCACGGCGACGCCCGCACCCGCTCCGTGCCGCCACCCACCCCCGCCTGCTTCAGCCGCCGGCGCTCCCGGTTCAGCATCACCTGCTGCGGGATCGTCGCGAAGTTCATCGCCGTGTAGAACAGGTTCAGCCCGGACGCCAGCGAGAAGAAGATGAACACCATGAAGACCGGCATGAACCAGTTCATGAACTTCATCTGCGGGTTCGGCGGCAGACCCGCCTGGCCGATCTTCTGCAGCACGAACATGCTCACGCCGAGAAGCAGCGGCAGGATGAAGTACGGGTCCGGCCGCGAGAGGTCCGGCAGCCACAGGAACCCGACGCCGCGGAACTCGATCGTGCCCTGGAAGACGAAGAACAGCGTGATCAGGAGCGGCCAGGGGATCAGGAGCGGCAGACACCCGCCGAACGGGTTGAACCCCTCCTCCTTGTAGAGCTGCAGCATCGCCTTCTGGAGCTGCTCCGGGTTGTTGCGATACTTCTCCTGGATCTCCCGGAGCCGCGGCTGGAGCTCCATCGTCTTGAGCTGCGAGCGCATCGCCTTCGCGTTCAGCGGCCAGAGCACCGCCCGCATCAGCACGCCGAACAGGATCAACACCCAGCCGTAGCCGATGCCGAGCACCTCGTGCATCCCCACCAGCGCCCAAGTGACCAGGTGGGCCAGCGGCCGGATGATCGGCCGCAGCAGGCGCCAGCCGTACGGGTTCACGTCCTCGAGGCCGCGCCCGATCTGCGCCAGGATCTTGTAGTCCTGGGGGCCGACGTAGAGCTCGTAACCGAATGTCTGATCAGCAGTTACGGGAATCGTAGCCGCCAGGTCCGCCGCGTGCGGCGTCGGCACCGGCTCCGCGATCAGCCCGCCCAGCCGGCGTCCCGGCTCCTCGCCCGGCGCCAGCGCCGCGACCAGGAAGTACTTGTTCTTCAGCGCGACCCAGTAGAACGGCCCCTCCTCGACGCGCCGCTCGTCCACGTCATCGAGCCGGACGCTGCGGATGCCGCGCGACGAGCCGTTGACCACGTAGGCGAGGTTGCGGTGGTCCTCACGGGGGTCGGCCTCGTTGATGGCCAGGGTGGGACCGATCTCCAGGAGCACGGTGCGCGGCGGAGAGCCGAAGCCGGAAAGCCGGCCCTCCACGTTCACCAGGTAGCTCGACGGATCGAACGTGTACCGCAGCTCGACGGTGCGGCCCGCCTCATCCGTGTGGGTGAGGGTCAGGGTCCGGGGCGCATCGCCCGGCTGGAGCCGGATGTCCTCGGCCGGCTCCGCCCGGAACGCGACGCGGGAGAGGTCCACGTCCTCCACGCCCGGCCAGCTCAACGCGTACGAGACCAGCGCGCCGGCGTCTGTCGGCACGAGCTGGACGGGCCCGTCCCGGGTGAACGACTCGAACCGCAGCAGCTCGGCGGAGACCAGCGCGCCTCCGGCGGTGGAGATCCCGTACCGGTACAGCGGCGATTCGATGAAGATGGTGTCGGTCGCGACGGCCGTGGCCGGCTGGGCCGGCGCGGCGCCGGGCGGCTCCGCCGGCTCGAGCGCAGGCGGCCGACGCAGCGCGGCGGTGTCCGCGGCTGCCGCGACCGTGTCGGGCACGCCGGCCGGCTGCGGGGGGACGGGCGGGAACAGCAGGTGTGTGATGACGACAACGGCGATCATCAAGACGACCGCCAACAGAAGACGCGCGCTATCCATTCACAGTCCCAGGCATCACTCCGTACAGCGGCGCTCGGGATCCGGCAGCCCGGGAGGGCCGGGCTCCGACTCCGATCACGGAACGGGATCGTACCCGCGTCCGCCCAGAGGGTGGCACCGGAGCAGGCGCCGGGCCGCGAGCCAGACGCCGCGCCCGGCGCCGTAGCGCCGGATCGCTTCTTCGGCGTACGCGGAGCAGGTCGGCGTGAACCGGCAGGCCGGGGGCAGGCGCGGCGAGATCCCCGCCCGGTAGAAGCCGATCAGCGCGAGGAGGATCCGCGCGAGCATCGCCTGTCCGTCCATTCGATCAGTTCGCGCTCGAGCGTGGCGTACGTGGCGTCGTACGCCTCCCGCCGGGCCCGCACCAGCACGTCCACGGCCAGGCCGGCCTCGTCGAGGCGGGGCAGCACCTGCTGGCGCACGATCTCCCGCAGTCGGCGCTTCAGCCGGTTCCGCTCCACAACGGTGTGCTTGTGCCGCGGGACGACGATCCCCGCCCGCGGATGCGAAACGGGGGAGGAGGAGTCGAAGACGTCCAGGTGCGCCGTCCTGCTCCTCTTCCCCCGCTGAAACAGCCTGCGGATCTCCCGGCTCCGCGTGATCCGCCGGGCCCGGGGAAAACGGTGGGACCTGGCGCGACCCCGCGAAGCCGGGCTCACGGACACGCGATCTACTTGGAGCCGATCGCCACCGTCAGGCGCTTGCGGCCCTTCTTCCGGCGCCGGCTGAGCGCCGCCCTGCCGCCCGCCGTGCTCATGCGTGCCCTGAACCCGTGCTTGTTCTTCCGCTTCCGGTTGCGCGGCCGATATGTGGGCTTGCCCATGCATTGCTCCAGGGTCCAAAGCTGCCATTCGCAAAGTCTTTTATATTACTGACCCGATGGGCCGCTGGTCAACCCGCCCCGGCGCCGGTGGATCGGCGGCGGACCCCATCGCCGGGCTGTTGACTTGTCCACAACCCGATCCTAGCTTGCGCGCGGCGAACCACCACCCTTTCTGCCGGACGCATGACCGCGATGGAGCTGACCGCGGCCGAGGCCTGGTCGCGGATTCTGGAGCGCGCGCGGGCGCAGCTCCCGGAGCAGATCTATCGGAGCTGGCTGGAGCAGACGGAGCCGCTGGCGCTGTCGCAGGACCAGCTCGCCATCGTCACGCACAACGAGTTCGCCGTTCAGTGGATCGAGAAGCAGTACGGCAGCCTGCTGGCGCAGGCGGCTGAGCGGCTGTTCGGGCGCCCGTTCACGATCGCGGTCCACCACCAGCCGCGGGAGGAAGGCGGTGGGCCGGGGAAGCGCGCCACGGCGAGGGTCGCGCCTCCGCCCCCTCCCCCTGCCGCGTCCCATCCCGCGCCGGGCACGGTCCTGGGCACCGCGCTCAACGAGCGCTACACGTTCGAGCGGTTCGTCGTCGGCGCCAACAACCAGCTCGCCGCGGCGGCGTGCCGCGCCGTGGCCGAGGCACCGGCGCGGATGTACAACCCGCTGTTCATCTACGGCGGCGTCGGCCTCGGCAAGACGCACCTCATGCACGCCATCGGCCACGCCGTGCTCGCCCGGATGCCCGACCGCCGCGTTGCGTACGTCTCCAGCGAGCGGTTCACCAACGACCTGATCGCGGCGATCCAGGAAGGGCGCATGGCGGAGTTCCGCCGGCGCTATCGCGACATCGATGTGCTCCTCATCGACGACGTGCAGTTCCTCGGCGAGAAGGAGCGCACGCAGGAGGAGTTCTTCCACACGTTCAACGCCCTGTACGAGGCGCAGCGGCAGATCGTCCTGACGAGCGACCGGCCGCCCAAGGAGATCCCCGGGCTCGAAGAGCGGCTCGTCTCCCGCTTCGAGTGGGGACTGGTGACGGACATCAAGCCGCCGGACCTGGAGACCCGCGTGGCCATCCTCCGCAAGAAGGCGGAGGAGGACCAGCTCGTCCTCGCGGACGAGGTCCTGGACTTCATCGCGCGCAACTGTCGCTCCAGCGTGCGGGAGCTCGAGGGCGCGATCATCAAGCTGCTGGCCTACTCATCGCTGACGCGGCGGGAGATCACCATCGAGCTGGCGCGCGAGGCCCTCGGCGGGGTGCTCGCCGCCGACGCGCGACCCGAGTTGACGCCGGACCTGATCCGCACCCGCGTGGCCCAGGCGTGGGGCGTGCCGGTCGAGGCGCTCAGCTCCAAGCGGCGCACCAAGGATCTCACGGTCCCGCGCCAGGTCGCCATGTACCTGATGCGCCAGCTCCTCGGCCTCTCGCTCGTCGAGATCGGCCGGCTGTTCGGCGGCCGCGACCATTCGACGGTGATCCACTCGATCGAGAAGGTCAAGCAGGAACTGGCGAGCGACGAGGAGTTCCGGGCCCGCGTCGAAGCGATCCGCGCGGAGCTGGCGCGTTGACCACAATGGCCGTGGATAACCTGTGGGAATCCGGCGATTTTTCCACTCGCGGCGCCCGGCGCTGTGGGCAGCCGGGGAGACCCGGCCCGGAGCCAACACCGTTTTCCACTCCGGACCGGGCCGGCTATGCGGCGATGGGATGCGGCGATACGGACACGGCGACGGAGTTGCCCACAGCTCCACAGGCCCTACGATGGTTACGGGATATATCTCTCTCATCGTACTAGCGAAGTTCACTGTGGACCCAGGCCGGCAACGGTGCCGGCGCGCGAGGCGGCCATGAGATTCACGATCACCCGGGAGAACCTGCAGCACGGCCTTGCAGCGGTAGGGGCCAGCATCCCGACACGGACGACGCTGCCCGTACTCTCCAACATCCTGATCGAGGCGGACGGCGAGGGCGTGCGCATGAGCGGAACGGACCTGGACATCGCGGTCAGCCTGCGCGTGCCCGCCGACGTCGAGGAGCCGGGCGCGCTGACGGTGCCGGCCAAGAAGCTCCAGGAGCTGGCGCGTGAGCTGCCGGAGCAGCCGGCCCGGGTCTCGACCAAGGGCGACCGTCTCGAGCTCGCGTGCGGCCGCGCCACCTTCCGGCTGAACGGGATGCCGAAGGACGAGTTCCCGACGTTCCCGTCGGTGGACTTCTCCAAGAGCTGGCGCGTCAGCGGGAAGGTGCTCCACCAGTTGATCCACCACACCGCGTACGCCGTCTCGACCGAAGAGAGTCGGCCGATCCTGAACGGCATGCTCTGGCAGCTCGGCGAGCGGGAGATGCGCATGGTGGCGACCAACGGCCACCGTCTCGCGCGCATGGCGGTCCCCACGACGGGCCCGACGCCGCCCGCCACGGACCTGATCGTCCCGCCCAAGGCGATGGCGCAGGTGCAGCGGCTCTTCGGCGAGACCTCGGAGATCGAGGTGGCCCGGAGCGAGAACCACCTCGGCTTCCGCGAGGGCGGCACGCAGGTCTTCACCCGTCTGATCGAGGGGCCGTACCCGAACTACGAGCAGGTCATCCCGAGGGACAACGACAAGATCGCGATCGCGGACAAGGCCGCGCTCACCCAAGCGCTGCGCCGCATGGCGGTGGTCGCCAGTGAGCAGACGCACCGGGTCCGCCTCTCGTTCCGGCCGGGTCTGGTCCGGTTCACCGTGGAGACGCCGGACCTCGGCGAGGCGCAGGAGGAGCTCGAGATCGACTACACGGGCGAGCCGCTCGACATCGGGTTCAACGCCGCGTACCTACTCGAGGTGCTCCGGTACATGCCGAGCGACACGGTACGCCTCACGTTCAAGGCGCCCGAGCGTGCCGCGACGATCGAGCCCCTGGCGGCCGAGGGAGAAGAGGTGCCGGACTACCTGTGCCTCGTGATGCCGCTCCGTCTGCTGGAGTGAGAGGAGTTCGTCCGTGATCGATCCGTTGTACCAGTTGATGCGCCACCTCACCACGCCCGTGGTCGCGGTGACGACGAGTGCGGGCGGGCGGCGCAACGGCATGATCTCGAACAGCGCGCAGCGCGCCTCGCTGGTCCCGAGCGTGCCGCGGATCTCGCTCTACGTCTCGAAGATCAACCTGACGCACGACCTGATCTATGCGAGCGGCGTGTTCGGGATCCACCTGCTGCGGAACGACCAGTGGGACCTGATCTGGAAGCTCGGCCTGGAGAGCGGCCGCACGCACGACAAGCTGGAAGGGCTGGAGCTCAGGATCGGCCAGACCGGCTGTCCGTTGCTGGTGGACGTCCGCGCCGCGTTCGAGTGCCGCGTGGTCAACGCCATGGACGCCGGCGCGGCCACGTTCTTCCTCGGCGATGTGGTGTCCGTCTACGAGGGCCCGTCCGCTCCGGTGATGACCAGCGACTACTTCCGCGCGAACATGGGCGAGGAGAAGAGGCGGATCTACGAGGCGAAGCTGGACGAGGCGCAGCGGCTGCTGGAACCCATGGCGCGCACGATCGACCCGAAGCCCTGGCCCGGTCCCACCGTGGCGCCGTGACGGCGCTTCACGCCACCCCTTCCCACTCCTCCGTGGCGCCCGGCCCGAACTGCTCCTCGAGCGAGGCCCGGGCGCGCCTCAATTCATCCGTGTCCAGCGCGCCCGGCGCGTCGCCGTACTCGATGAACTCGATGAAGTGGTCGTGCCGCTCGCTCAGGCGGAAGAGCCACGCGCGGGCGCCCTGCTCCCGCGCCACGCGCTGCACCCGTTCCCACGCGGTTGCGTACTCGTCGAGGCGGTCCGCCGGAACGACGCGGCGGGTCGAGAGGAGGCGTCGCCTCGTCTGGTCCATCGAACCCATGCTCTGCGAATAGCCGCGATCCCGATCCGCGTCAAGGAGCCTGGCCGGCGACGCAGTCCGCCTGCCGGACGGGCAGCCGCAGCCGGGCCACGCAGCCCCGCGCGTCGGTCCGGTTCTCGAGCGAAAGCGAGCCGCCGTGCGCCTCGGCGATCTGGCGGCTCAGCACCAGCCCGATCCCCGTGCCGTTGGGTTTGGTCGTGAAGAACGGGACGAAGAGGTTCGCCGTCTCGGACAGGCCCGGGCCTCCGTCCCGGACCCAGACTTCCACGTGCGCACCCGCGCGCGCCCAGCCGACCTGCACGCCGCCGCCCGTCTCCAGCGCGGCGTCCACCGCGTTCCGCACGAGGTTGATCAGGAGCTGCTCGAGCTGCGCGCCGTCGGCCTCGATGACCAGCGGCGGACCCTCCACGACTTCGACGTCGAGCCGCGTCTCCAGATCCACGACGCGTCGCACCCAGCTCTTCACGTCGAGCGGCTCGAACTGGGGCGGGGGCAGACGAGCGAGCCGCGCGTACGAAGACATGAACCGCGCCAGCGCCTCGGAACGCGCAGAGATCACCGCCAGCCCCTGCGCAATGTCCTCGTCCAGGTCGGGCGGACGCGGCTCGCGCCGGATGAGGTCCTGGAGACTCCGGGAGATGGACTTGATGGGCGCGAGCGAGTTGTTGATCTCGTGGCCGAACACGCGGATCAAACGCCGCCACGCCTGCCGCTCCTCCTCCCGGAGCGCGCGCGAGAGGTCCGAGAGCACGAGGAGCTGATGGGGCCTGCCGCCGAGCCGGAAGGCGCTGCGCCGCAGCTCCCACCGACCGCCCCCGCTCCCGGGGAACGTCGCGTCGAGGGTGCGCTGGGCCTCGCCCCGCAGGCAGTCGACGAGCCCCAGCTCGGCCGCCCGCCGGCCGAGCAGCGCCTCGGCCGCTTGGCCCAGCAGCCGCTCCCCGGCGCGGTTGACCAGCGCCAGCCGTTCGCGCTCGTCGAAGGCGAAGATCGCCACGTCGATCACCGCCATCACCCGCTGCAGCAGGTTCGTCGCCTCGAGCGCGCCGAGCCGCTGCTCCCGCAGCGTCGCGCTCAGGGCGTTCACCTCGCTCAGCGCCTGGCCGAGTGCTTCATCGTGGCGAGCGCCGCGCACGCGGATCGAATAGTCGCCTTCACGCAGCGCGGCCAGCACGTTGGCCAGGGTCTGGAGCGGACGGACGACCCGCTCCCGCGCCGTCCACGCGAAACCCCACCACCCGGCGACGACGCCGAGGCTGAGCGTCCACTGCACGCGGATCGAGAAGTCGCCGGTCCAGAGGAGGAAGAGGCCGAGGGCGGTCCCCGGCAGGCCGGCCAGCAGGGCCAGCGCGAAGACCCGCTGCTCGTGCCTGCTGCGCGGGTGCCGGGGCCGCCCGGACGAGCTCATGAGCCGAACCGCTGCAGCCTGCGGTACAGCGCGCTCCGGCTCAGCCCGAGCGCCTGCGCCGCCCGGCTGACGTTGCCGTCATAGCGCTCGAGCGCCAGCCGGATCAAGTGCTTCTCCGCCTCCGCGAGGGGCATCTCCTCCAGCCGCACCGGGCCGTCTGTCGGGCGGGCACGCAGGCCGAGGTCCTCCAGCCGGATGGACTCGCCCCGCGTCAGCAGCACCGCCCGCTCGATCGTGTGCTCCAGCTCACGCACGTTGCCCGGCCACGGGTGCGCCAGCAACGCCCGCATCGCCTCCGGCTCGAAGCCGGTCACCTGCCGGCCGTACCGCCGCGCGTGTTGCGCGAGGAAGTGGTTGGCGAGGAGAGGGATGTCCTCCCGCCGCTCGCGCAGCGGCGGGAGGTGGATCTCGATCGTGTTGAGCCGGTAGAGCAGGTCCTCGCGGAACCGCCCCTCGGCGACCTCCTTGTGGATGTCCACGTTCGTCGCCGAGATCACGCGCACATCCACCCGCCGCGTGCGCGGCGAGCCCACGCGCTGGAACTCGCCCGTCTGCAACACCCGCAGCAGCTTCGCCTGCTGGCTCAGCGGCATGTTGCCGATCTCGTCCAGGAAGAGCGTGCCCCTGTCCGCGAGCTCGAAGTACCCGATGCGGTCCGTCTTCGCATCCGTGAACGCGCCCTTCACGTGGCCGAACATCTCGGATTCGAACACGCCCTCGGACAGCCCTCCCGCGTTCACGACGACCAGCGGGCGGTTCGCCCTCGGCGACGCCGCGTGCAGCCACCGCGCGACCACCTCCTTGCCGGTGCCGTGCTCGCCCGTGATCAGGATGTTCGCGTCGGACGGGCCGACGCGCTCCATCAGGTCGAGCACCTGCCGCATCGCGCGCGACTCCGCGATCAGCTCCGGAACGCCCGCCTTCTTCAGGAGCCGGTTCTCACTCTCCAGCTCCTGGCTGCGGCGCAGCGCGCGGCCCAGCTCGATGTGCGTGCGCAGCGTGGTGAGCAGCCGCGCGTTGTCCCACGGCTTCTCGATGTAGTCCCGCGCACCTCGCCGCATCGCCTCGACCGCACCCTCGATGCTGCCCCACGCGGTCATGACGATGGTCGGCAGCGTGGCGTCCAACGCCTGGATCTGGGAGAGCAGGTCCAGGCCTTCCTTGCCCGATGTCGTGTCGCGGGTGTAGTTGAGGTCGAGCAGCACGACGTCGAAGTCCCGGGCCTCCAGCGCGGCCAGCACGCCGGCCGGGGACTGCGCCAGCTCGATCTCGAACCCCTCGGCCTTGAGCAGCAGGCGGAGCGCCTCCAGGACGTCGGGCTGGTCGTCCGCGATCAGGATCCTCGGCTTGCCCACCGCGGTTTCCTCTCTCCAAGTCGTTTTCAACGAGCAAGATAACGTGCTGTGACGAGCCACGCGAGCACGGGCAGTGGCCCGAGGGGTGGCCGCCCGGGTGTACGAGGCCGCACGGCGCCGCCCCGGCGCGCCTGGGCGGGAGCCGCCGTTGCCCGGTCGGGCCGCCCTGCGCGTCGCGCCGCCCCCCCGCGCGCCTGGCCGGAGGCCGAGCGCGGGGCAGCCCGGCCCGTTCCGCCGAGGCCGGCTGGGGGGCGGCCGGGGTCGCAAGAAGAGCGTCGACGGTCGCCCTCCGCCCGGCATAACGTGGGTTTGACCGCCACCGTGTCACGCGCCGCTCCCTGACTCCGCTGCGGCGCGGAGAGCGCAGGTCCCCATGCCGACCGGACTCGTTCTCCTCAGCCTCCTCCTCACGACCGCTGTGGCGAGCGCGCAGCCGACCATCGCCCGCGTCCAGCCCGCACCCGTCCGGTCCGCCTCGACGTGCGGCTGGTCGTTCTTCACCCCGTCCGCCAGGCCGCCGGCCCTGGAGGAGCACGCCGGTCGGGCGGGCATCGGCGCGAACGACGTGGCTGCGGCCCTGGCGCTGTTGGAGCGCTGGTACCGGGCGTGTGACGAGAAGGCGGCGCGCGAGGGCGTCCGGCTGCTGGCCGGCGTGGTGCGGGAGACGGGCTGGCCCGAGGTGGCGCTGGAGCTCGCCGAGACCGCGCTGGCGACGCGGAGCGACGAGAGCCTGCGGCAGGCCGCGCGGGCGATCGAGTCTCTGCCGGGGGCGAACGGTCGGCGGCGCTCTGGCGTGCGCTTGCGGCGATCCGCCGGCCGCCGGGTCTGTCGCTGCTTCCGCTCGATGATCGCGGATTGATCTACGTGCGTCACGGCGAGCCGGAGGCCGTTATGCGGATTCAGGCCGAACCCGGTATGACGCGCAGTCACCAGCTGCAACGGCGGGCGTGGGGCTACTCGGGCGCGGGTGGCGGCCGGCGGCTGTTCGAGTTCGACAAGGGTGACCGCTCCGACTACTTCCTTGCCGCTCCTATCGCGGTCTGCAGGACGCGGGACGGGAAGGAGGTGCGCCTCGCACTCGAGGACACGAGGCCCCGGAGGATCGCCTGGACTGGGCCAGCGCGGTCGGGCGCTTCGATCCCGCTCTCGGGATGTACTACGTCTCGTGCGCGGCCGAGACGCGGGCGAACGCCGCGGATCGGTACTTCGCCGCCATGGGCCGCTACCTCCGGGCCCGGACGGACGCTCAGAGCGCCGTCCAGGAGGCGCTGAGCAGCGAGACCGCGACGCCGCCGCGCGATCCGCTCGGCGTCTCTGCCAACATCTACGCATTCCGCGGCGAGCGCGAGACGGAACTCGTCGCGTATGTGTTCGTGCCGGCCGGGGAGCTGCGTTCGACCAGGAGTGCGGACGGCCACGCAATGTACGCGCTCGAGGCGCTGTTCGCCCCCGGCGACCCGGTGAGCCAGCGCGTCGTGCGTGCGGACACCACGATCGTGTTCACCTCGCCCCGGCCGCTTCCGAAAGATGCGACGGTGGGGACGGCGGTGGCGCTGGAGATGCCGCCGATGGAGCTGGCGCGGCTGACGGTGGGGGTGACGAACCGAAACGACCGCGGACAGGGGTAGGTTCTCTCGGCGACGCCTGCGGTGGCGGCGTACCGGGCGGAGGCGTTCGGGACCAGCGACACCGTGATCGCGGAGCCGCGGGACGGCACCTGGGCGCGCGGCCCGCACCGGCTGGCGCCGCTGCCGGGCCACGTGGTGGCGGCGGGCGGGCAGTTCCGCCTGTACTCCGAGCTGTACGGGGTCAGGGAAGGCGACCCGCTGAACGTAGAGTTGCTGATCGCGCCGGGGCGGGAGGAGTCGTTGCTGCGGCGGCTGCGGGAGCTGCTCGACCGTCGTGCGGCGCTGCAGGTCGAGTATCGGGAGGAGGCCGCGCCGGAGGGCGGCGTGGTACGGGCGCAGCGGGAGATCGGCGCGGAGCTGGAGCCGGGGGGCGTACGCGCTGACGCTGACGGTGACCAACGGCCGGACGAACGAGAGGGCGAGCGCGGAGGCCCGCCTCGTGGTCGTGGATCGGAGGTAGGCGGCGAGCGGAACAGAGCGATCATGAGCGGCAGCCGAAGCCGCACTGAAAGCCGGCGAGGCGGAGACCGCGTTGCCGCGACCGCCGCCCCGCACCCGTCGGACCGGCGGTCGCCCGCCGGCCCGCCCCCGTCGGGAAAATCAGTGGCCCGCCCCGACCGCCTCCGTCTCCTCGACGACGCGGCCGTCGAAGAGGTGGATGGTGCGCTCCGCGTACCCGGCGTAGCGCGGGTCGTGCGTGACCATGCAGATCGTGGCGCCGCCCTGGTGGAGCTCCCTGAGCAGCTCCATCACCGCCGCGCCGTTCACCGAGTCCAGGTTCCCGGTCGGCTCGTCCGCGAGCAGGATCAGCGGGTCGCCGACGATCGCACGTGCGACCGCGACGCGCTGCTGCTGGCCGCCCGAGAGCTGTGACGGATAGTGCTTCATGCGGTGGCTCATGCCGACGCGCTCCAGCGCTGCTTCCACGCGGCGGCGACGCTCCGCCGACGGCATGCCGCGGTACGTCAGCGGCAGCTCGACGTTCTCGAAGACCGTGAGGTCGCCGATCAGGTTGAACGCCTGGAAGATGAAGCCGATCTCGCGGTTGCGGATGCGCGCGCGCTCCGAGGCCGAGAGCTCCGACACCGGCCTGCCGTTCAGCAGGTAGACCCCCTCGGTCGGCGTGTCCAGCAAGCCGAGGATCGAGAGCAGCGTGGTCTTGCCGCAGCCGGATGGTCCGGCGATGGACACGTACTCGCCACGGTGGATCTCCAGGTGGATGTCCGAGAGCGCGTGCGTCTCCACCTCTTCCGTGTAGAACACCTTCTTGACGCCTTCCAGCTTGATCAGCGGCTGCCCGTCCATGGGCTGCTCCTTTCCGGGGAGTGACAGCGACGGCTCCAACCGACCCCAGCTAGCGCAGTCGCACGCGGTCGTACTCGTCCCACTGCGACATATCCGACAAGATCACCACGTCGCCGGGTTGCAGGCCCGAGACGACCTCGATGGTGTGGACCGAGCTGCGGCCCAGTCGCACGTTCACCCGTACGGCGGTGTTGCCGCCCGGCTCGAGCTTGAAGATCCCGATCGTGCTGTTGGCCTGGCCGTACGCCGGGCGGGCCATGTAGACCACGTCGTCCAGCCGCTCGACCTCGATCACGCCGTCCACGCTGAGGTCCGGCCGCGCGCCGGGCGGCAGCTCGCCTTCCAGCTTCACGTCCACGCCCACGGTGCCGGACACCGCCGCGGGATCGATCCGTACCACGCGGCCCGGGATGGTCCCGTTCCGCGTGTCGATGATCGCGGGCTGGCCGACCGCCACGTCCCGGATCTGCGTCTCGGGCACCCGCAGAACCGCCTTCAGGCGGCCCGGCTGGACGACCTTGGCCAGCGTGGCGCCGGCGTTGGCCCACATCCCGACCTCGAGGGGGAGCTCCTGGACGACGCCCTCGGCGCCGGCCCGGACCGTCATGGACTCGAGCTGCTGCCTACGGAACCGTACGATCCCACGGAGCCGGTGGATCTGCTCCTCCTGGGACCGGATCTGGGCGGCCTGGGCCCGCGAGAGCACCTCGAGCCGCTGCTTCTCGATCTCGAGCCGGCGCGCGGCCTCCTCCGCCGCGTCCCTGGCCTGGGCCAGCTCGTGCTGCGAGGTCAGGCCCCGCTCGGCCAGCTCCTTCTGCGCCTCGTACCGTCGCATCGCCTCGTTGTACTGCATCTGGGCGGACGCGACGGTCGCCTCCTGGCTGAGCCGCTGGGTTTCGAGGCTCGCGCGGAGGTTGACCAGCTCGAGCTCGGCGGAGTTGAGCTGCCGGTCCGCTTCCAGCGCCTGGAGCTCCACGTCCGGGTTGGACAGTCGCAGCAGGACGGTGTTCTCGTCCACCTGCGCGCCCGGCTCGACCAGCTTCTCCTCGACGCGGCCCTGCGTCACCGCCGTGATCCAGCGGACCTCCTCGGGCACGAGCGTGCCCGTGCCGCGGACCTGCCTCACCATGGGCCCGCGCTTGACGGTATCCGTGAATACTACGGCCCGGTCCACCGTGGGCGGGGCCGGCTCGAGCCGGGTCAACGCCAGGCTGGTCAGGACCGCCGCCACGACGCCGGCGCCGATGTAGATGTATCGCTTCCGCCTCCTGGCGGGTGCGCGTGGGATGTCCACGAGTCGCTGCTCCTTCCCGTTCGCCGCCGCGGATCGCTTCGCGGAGAACGTGGACCAGCCAAGCTCCGTGCCAATCGGGGCGCCATGCGCAAGCGACCTCTCCACTTGAGGTTGCGCTCCTCCGGACGCGGACGCGTCGTCGCCGGCGCGTCCGCGTTCCGGGAATGCGATTCCCGCAACCGGACAGCGGGCGAACGGGGGCGAGAAGAGAGGCAGGAAGATGGGGCGACGCCGCGCGGGGCCGCGCCGGCGCCGAGGCGGTCGGGCCGGCGCTCAGCTCCGACCCGCCGCCGCCAGAACCGCGCGCACGCGATCCGGCTCCACGGGTTCGCCCGCGCGACCGCCCCGCTGGAACGCGCTGCCGATGATGGCCCCGTCCGCGACGGCGAGAACGGCCGCGATGTTGTCGGCGTCGACGCCGCTGCCGGCCCAGACGGTGGCCTCGGGGACGGCGGCCTTCACGGCGCGGATGCGCTCGACATCCGTCGGCTTGCCGGTGGCGGCGCCGGAAACGATGAGGACGTCGGCGAGCCCGCGGCTCCAGGCGTCCTCCGCGGCGCGGGCCGCCTCGAGCCCGGCTGGGGGCACGGCGTGCTTGACCAGCACGTCGGCCGCGATCGCGACGGTCGGCGCGATGCGCGCACGGAGCCGCAACGTCTCGTGGGCGCGACCCGTGATCCAACCCTGGTCGGTGAGCATGGCGCCCGTGTGGACGTTGACCCGGATGAAGCGCGCGCCCGACGCCGCGGCGACGGCGAGCGCGGCAGCCGCATCGTTGCGCAGCACGTTGACGCCGACGGGCACGCCGACGGCGCGCACCACCTCCGCGGTGATCACGGCCATCGCGGCGATGGTCTCGGCCGGGACCGCGTCCGGGTAGAACGGCGCATCGCCGAAGTTCTCGACGATGATGCCATCCACGCCGCCCGCCTCGAGCGCCCGGGCGTCCGCCAGCGCGCGCTCACGGACCTGGTCCAGCGACCCCGCCCATCGCGGTGCGCCGGGCAACGGCAGCAGGTGGACCATGCCGACGATGACCGGGCGGCGGTCCCCCCAGATGCGTCGAACCCCGCGATGCGGGCTGAGCGTGTCAGCGGACACCGGAAGCGCCGGAACGGAGCGACGCCCGCGAGGCGCCCCTCGCCTCACGGGTCAGCGCTCGACCTCGTCGGAACACCATCCTGCAACCCGGTCGCAGGACGCGTCCAGCCCCCGTGCGGGGCGGGGCCGCGGCCGCGCCGTCCTGCCCCGCGCTCAGCCGAGCGCGAGCGCGGTGAGCTCCGGGATGGTCTCGACACGGTAATCCGGAGCGGCGGCAAGGAGCGTGTCCCGCTCCCGCGCACCCCACAACGCTGCCGCCGTCCGAACGCCTGCGGCCCGGCCGGCGGCGATGTCGTGCGGCGAGTCGCCGGTGAACAGGATGCGGTCGCTCCGGGCGATGCCCAGCGCGGTAGCGGCGGCACGCACCGGCGCGGCATCCGGCTTGCCCGGCACGGCGTCGTCCGCCGTGATGACGACGGAGAAGAACCGGTCGAGCCCGCACACGCGCAGGGTACGCGCCGCCATCTCGCGGCGCTTGCCGGTGACCACGGCGAGCCGGAGCCCCGCCCTGGCCACCGCCTCGAGCATGTCCGTGACGCCGGGGTAGGCGCGGACCATCTCGTCGTGCACGCTCCGCTGGTACTCGACGTAGGTCTCGACCATCGCCTCCAGCTCCTCATCGCTACGGGCGAACGCCCGGAGCTGCTCGCGGAGCGGCGTGCCGAGGCTCGCCAGCCACACGGAGTCCGGCGGCACCGTGCCCCGATGCACCTGCATGGTGTGCCGGAAGGACCGCAGGATCAGCTCGATGCTGTCCGCGAGCGTGCCGTCGAGATCGAACAGCAGGGCGTCCCAGCGGCTGGAACGCGCCATCACAGGGCCCGAACGTCGGCGCCGCCGAGGCACCACGTGCCCGGCGTGCGGCGGCACGCGCACGAGGTGAGGGCGAGCCCGTCCGTGCGGCCGCCCGCGAGCGCCGCCTGCACCAGATCCGCGAGCAACGTGATGAAGCGCGCGTCGTCGTGCGGGACCGGCACGCGGTGGAAGCCGAGGCCGCGCGCCTCCGCCGCCTCCCGCAGCTCGATGTCCAGCTCCGCGAGAGTCTCGGACTGCTCGTGCATGAAGCTCACGGGGACGACGACGACGTGCTCGGCATCGATCCCCTCGATCACCGCCTCGATGTCCGGCTGCGTCCACGGGATCGGCCGGTTCGTGTGGTTCTGGTAGCCGATGTCGTAGGCAGGCGCGCCGGCCGCTTCCGCAATGGCGCGGCACGACTCCTCGGCGTACTGCACGTAACGGCTGCCTTGCTCGATGTAGCGCATCGGCGTGCCGTGCACCGAGAACACCAGCCGCGTGCGGCCGTCCGTGAGGTCGAGCCCGTTCTCCGCGACGGTGCGCCGGATGCCCTCCGCGCGCAGCGCGACGTACGCCGGGTGCCGGTGCCAGCCCGTGATCTCGATGATGTCCACATCCCAGCCCAGCGCGCCGACCTGCGCGCGCAGCTCGGCCAGCGCCGCTATGGTCGTGGATGGGCCGCAGAGCGGATAGACAGGCAGCCCGACCAGCCGTTCGACGCCATCCTCACGGGCGCGCTCGACCGCCGAACGGATGGTGGGGTCGGTGAACTGCATGCCGACGTACGTGCGCGCGGCGATGCCCCGGCGGCCGAGCTCGGCCGCCAGCGCTTCCGCCTGCGCCGCGGCTTGGCGGTTCAGCGGCGAGCCGCCGATCTCGAGGTACTCCTCGATCAACCCGGGCGCGCGCTCGAGCGCGAGCGCCCGGCTGCGCGCCCGCGCCCGCTCTTCCGTCATTCTGCCCTCGAGGGATGCGTTGGTCATGAAGATCCGCTCGAGGAAGGGAACCACCACCTCCTCCGTCGGCTCTTCCGGCTCGCCGAAGTTGAGGAGGATCACACCGATGGCCATGTCGCCGTTCCTGCCTCCGTGTCGATTTCAGAACGAGTGCACGGTCTCGACGACCGCGCGCAGGACCGCCGGATCCGTCTCCGGCAGCACGCCGTGCCCGAGATTGAAAATGTGGCCCGGCCTGCGGTTCACGCGCTCCAGGATCTCCCGCGTGCGCGCGACCGCGTAGTCGCGCCCCGCGAGCAGCGCTGCAGGGTCCAGGTTGCCCTGGATCGCACGGTCCTCGCCGATCAACTCCCACGCACGGTCGATCGGGATGCGCCAGTCCACGCTCACCGCATCGCCGCCCGCCGCAGCGACCAGCGGCAGCAGCGCGGGGTTGCCCGTGTAGAAGTGAATGCTCGGCACCCCCGCAGCACGGAGGCGCTCGAACATGCGCGCCACGTACGGCAGCACGTGCCGCTCGTAGTCCTCGGGCGCGAGCGCACCCGCCCACGAGTCGAAGACCTGGACCGCCGCGGCGCCCGCCTCGTGCTGCGCGATGGCGAACTCCGCGAGGTGCTCGGCCCAGAAGCTCGCCAGCCGCTGCCACGCCTCGGGCTCGCGCCACATGAACGCCTTGAGCTTCGCCAGATCGTGCACACGGCCGCCGGCGACCAGATACGAGCACAGCGTCAGCGGCGCGCCCACGAAGCCGATCACGGGCACATCGAGCCGCTGGACGAGGAGACGGATCTGGGCGAGCGCCCAGTCCAGCGCGACGCGCGGGTCGAACGGCTTCAGCCGCTCCACATCCCGCGCGGCTTCGATCGGCTGGAGAACGACCGGCCCTTCCCCCGGCCGCAGCTCCACCTCGAACCCCGCCGCGAAGAACGGCGTGACCAGGTCGTTGTAGAGCACCACCGCGTCCACCGGGAAGTACTCCAGCGGCAGCGTGGTGATCGCCGCCGCGGCCTCCGGGTCGCGCAACAGCTCGAACATGCCGCGCTCCGCCCGGCTCGCCCGGTACTTCGGCAGCGACCGGCCCGCCTGCCGCATGAACCACACCGGCGTGCGGTCCACGGGCTCCCGGCGCAACGCCCTCAACAGGCGATCGTTCATTCCACGACTCGGCCCCTCCGGGGTCCACACCGCGCCGGGGGAGAGCGCAGCGCGCAGTGGCACCGCGCGTCGAGGCGTGCGGGCTCCGCGCGATCGCGCCACCCCGCCGGCGCGGCGCACGTTAGCGATCCGCCGCCGCGGGGGCAACGCTCGACGACGTCACGCCGCTGCGCGCACGGCTCCGGGGCGGGTACGCCGATGCAGCACCCGACCCGGGGCGTCGCACCGCCGCGCGCGGGGCTCCGAGGGGCGCCCAGCGGTCGCGCGCGGCTCGTCGGCCCTGGAAACGAGAGGCCCGCCGCGCCGTCCTACGGGCGCGACGGGCCCCGAAAAAGGAGAACGGCCGCCGGCTTCGGCGACCGTCCGTCCTTTGCGCGGCGCTCTCCCCGGAGTTCCCGTCGCCGCGCAACCGAATTGTGCCCCGGAACGAGTGCACGCGGCGTTCCAATCTTGGACAAACGGATAACTCATTGTCGTGCAACGAATTGTGATTTTCGGGGGGCGCGCGACCGGCCGCCGGACTGCGCAAAGATTGCACGGTATTGTAAGGATTTCGTGAACCACGCGGCCTCCCCGGCCGCGACACCGGCGACGACAGGTGCGGCGACCGCCGTGTGACGCCGCGGCGAGGCGCGGGTCGCGGGCCACCGGCGCGCCGGTCTCGGGGCTCAGCGGAACAGCCTCGAGACCAGCCAGATGAAGAGGACGACCAGGAGGACGAGGACCACGCCGGCCCAGAGGCCGACCCGGAAGATCCCCTTGGCGAGCTCGCAGCCGCCGAGACCGAGGGCGAGCAGCAGACCGATCGCGGCACCCCACCGACCCGACGGTGCTGCGACGTTGAGACCGGAACGCCGAAGGACCATCGCCACCTCCCGTTCCCACACGAGGACGGGTGGGGCAACATCCATACCGGGGCCGACGAAGCCTGCCTGGTCGGCGGGTGCGTTGCGCCGCGTGCCCTGGCCGTGGCGACCCGGGTTCCTCCGCCGGATCGACCGAGACAAAGGAGGGCGGTTTCCCGCCCGCTGCACATCGCGCCGGCCCCCAGCGTGCCGATCGCTCGAGGCACGCTGGGGGGATCCTTCTCCGGCGCGAGCGCGCTCGCGGACGCGCGGGTGCGTCGACCGTCGGCCCTGCTCCATGCGTCAGGGCCCGGTCGGCCGCGAGCTACGCCGGGATCAGCTCGGACGTGCAGTGGCCGCAGCGCGTGGCGTCGATCGGGATGGAGAACTTGCAGTGCGGGCAGGGTTTCTCCGTCGGATCGCCCGCCGGCGCCGGCTTGCGGAGCAGCCGGTTGTACTGCTTGACCAGCAGGAACACGGCGAAGGAGACGATCAGGAACGAGACGATGTTGTTGATGAACATCCCGTAATTGATCGTCGGCGCCCCTGCCTCCTGCGCAGCAGCCAGCGACGCGTACTCCTCACCCGACAGGTTGATGTACAGGTTGGAGAAGTCCAGGCCACCGGTGAGGAGCCCCAACGGCGGCATCAGGACATCATTGACCAGCGAGTTCACCACAGAGGTGAACGCCGCGCCGACCACGATGCCGACCGCCAGGTCCACGACGTTTCCCCGTGCGATGAAGCTGCGAAACTCGGCCCACATACACGCCTCCTCCGGAGATCGGGGTGAACAACACGCGCAGCGGCACGCACACGGCGCCGCTGCGCGCGAGTGGATCCGAACGTCAGGGCCGCTCGACTGCCGTGGACCGTCAGGACGCCATGGGCAGCAGGTTCTCCAGGAGCTGCACCGCTGCGGGCGGCAGGTACTTCAGCGCCGTGGGCGTCAGCGGCATGTCCGGCACGTGCTTCCAGCGCCGACGGCTCGCGATCATCGAGACGTTCTCGGGCGTCGTGTCGAAGATCTCCGCAACCACGGTCGGCGAGATCCCGCGCTCCACGAGATGACGGATCCCCACCACCGACAGCGCATCCAGCCGCGCCTGAGGATGGCGCTCCCCGCGCCGCACGGCCGGCGGCCGCCGCGACGTGCGCTGCGGACGCCGGGGCAGCGGCTGGCCGTCCGGTCCCTTCACCGAACGCCCCAGACGCACCACGTACGATGGCGTGATGCCGAACTGCTCGGCGATCTCGCGGACCGGCCGCTCCCCCTCGAGGTACTCCTTGCGGATCTGTTCGATCTCCTCGGGGGAAAGGGGTTGCGACCTCTTCCTCTTACCCGGCTTCTTCGGGCTCGGCAAGGCGCCCGGGATGTGCGCGTAGGTGTGCCCGTACACGGCCGCCTGGACGGCCTTCTCTGTCACGCCGAATTTCTTGGCGAGCTCACGGCACGTTGCACGGCCCGCACGTACCTCTTCACGACAATACTGGACGTGAGGGGCAAGTGTGTGGTGATGCATCGCGCTTCACGGGTGGGAGGAAACTCAGGCAAAATCGTGGGAAAGAATATCCGGCCCCACGCCGCTGTCAAGAGACCCGTGCACCGGGCCATACGCTGGAAAGCCGCTGACCCCACGTCACTTGCACGACATCGGGTTCGAACGGATGAGTTCTGCATCGGATTCTTTCGAGAAGAATAATTTTTCGGTCGTCCTCAGATCGGAGCGGGTTGACCGACGCGCGACCGAGGGGGCGGGGGAATGATCGCCATCGTCGGCGCCGGGATCACGGGGCTCGCGTTGGCCCACTATCTCTCCACGCTGGGCGTGGAGTGCATCGTGCTGGAGGCGGCCGAGACCGCGGGCGGGGCGATCCGCACGGTGAACGAGGACGGCCGCGTGCTGGAGCTGGGGCCGCAGCGCATGCGGACGTCGCGCGAGCTCGACCGACTGATCGGAGAACTCGGGCTCGAGGGGCAGCGCATCGACGCGCCGGCGGGGCTGCCGCTGCTGATCTACCACGCCGGCGCGCTGCATCGGGTGCCGATGGGTTTGCGGGAGGCGTTGCGGAGCGACCTGTTCGGGTGGCGCGGCAAGCTCCGCCTCCTGGTGGAGCCGCTGACCGGCGGCGCTCGGGGTGACGAGACGGTCGCGCACTACCTGACGCGGAAGCTCGGGCGCGAGGCGTACGAGCGCGTGGCGGGCCCGCTGTTCGGCGGGCTGTACGCCTCGGACCCGGCGGACATGTTGGTGCGCCATTCGCTGGCGGGGCTGCTGCGCGAGTTGGGCGTGCGGCGGAGCCTGACCCGCGCCCTGCGCCGGCGACGCGGCGCTGGATCCGCGGTGGTCTCGTTCCGGGCCGGGATGCAAACGCTGACTGATGCGCTGTACGCGCGGCACCGCGACCGCATCTGGCTCTCGACGCGGGTGCACGGCGTCCGTCTTGCCGATGGCCGTGTGGAGCTCGAGACCGACCGAGGAACGATCGAGGCCAGCCATGTCGTCTTGACGACACCCGCGGATGTCACCGCTGCGCTCCTCCGCGACGCGGCGCCGGAGGCTGCCGGGCGACTGGCCCGGCTCCAGTACAACCCGCTCGCGATCGTTCACCTGCACTCGGACGCGCGGCTGGAGGGTTCAGGCTACCAGGTCTCGTTCGGCGAGCGCCTCGAGACGCGCGGCGTGACGTTCAACGCCAACCTGTTCGGGCGGGACGGCATCTACACCGCGTTCCTGGGCGGCGCGCGGCACCCGCGGCTGGTGGACCTGCCGGACTTCCGCATCGCCGCCATCGCCAGCGCGGAGTTCGAGCTGGTCACCGGCGCGGAGGCGCGGGTGCTGCGCGTGTCGCGGACGCGCATCCCCGCATGGGATCGGTCCTGGAAAGCGCTGGACGGGCTCGAGCTGCCGCCCCGCATCCATCTGGCCGCGAACTACGAGTCCCGTGCGGGCATCCCGGGCCGGGTCGTGCGGGCGCGGCAGCTCGCGGAAACGCTGGCGGCGCGCCTGTCGTGAAACGGGCTTCAGAGGGAGAGGCGCTCGCGGGATGCGAAAGGCAAAGGCCCGCCGCGTGAGCGGCGGGCCCGCCTCGTCGCATCACAACGGCATCGCGCCCGTCGAGCGCGGGTCTCGCCCGCGCGGGAACGGCGAGACTACCACCCGCACGTCCTCCCCCGATTCTGCTCGTCCAGCCACGCCTTGAGCGGCGCGAAGTAGTCGAGGATCGCCGTGGCGTCCATCTCGCGCTGGCCGGTGAGCACCTCGAGGGCCTCGGGCCACGGGCGGCTCTGCCCCAGTTCGAGCATCGCCTGGAGCCGGCGGCCCGCTTCCCGGTTGCCGTAGATCGAGCAGCGGTGCAGCGGCCCGGAGTAGCCCGCGGCCTGGCACAACGCGCGGTGGAACTGGAACTGGAGGATGTGGGCGAGGAAGTAGCGCGTGTACGGCACGTTCGCGGGAACGTGGTACTTGGCGCCCGGGTCGAAGTGCTCCTCCGTGCGCTCGACGGGCGGGGCTACGCCCTGGTACTTCTCGCGCAACTCCCACCACGCCCGGTTGTACTCCTCCGGCCCGATCTCGCCCGAGAACACCTTCCAGCGCCACTGATCCACGACCAGGCCGAACGGCAGGAACGCGACCTTCTCGAGCGCGTCGCGCATGAGCAGGCCGAGGTCGCCGGAGGGATCGGGCTCACGGTCGATCAGCCCGACCTGCACCAGGTACCTCGGCGTGACCGACAGAGCGACCGCGTCGCCCACGGCCTCGTGGAAGCCGTCGTTCGCGCCCGAGCGGAAGAGGAACGGCTGCTTGTTGTACGCGCGCTGGTAGAAGTTGTGGCCCAGCTCGTGGTGGATGGTCTGGAAGTCCTCCGCCGTGGGCTGGATGCACATCTTGATGCGCAGGTCCTCCACGGCGTCGATGTTCCACGCGCTGGCGTGACAGACCACGTCGCGGTCCGCGGGCTTGGTGAACAGCGACCGCGTCCAGAACGTCTCGGGCAGCGGGTCGAACCCGAGCGACGTGAAGAAGCGCTCGCCGTAGCGGACCATCTCCTTCGCGTCGATCTGCCTGGACTGGAGCACTTCGGTGAGGTCGTAGCCCGGATCGGACGAGGGGGGCGCCACGAGCTCGTAGATGTTGCCCCACGCCTGCGCCCACATGTTGCCGAGCAGGTGCGCGGGGATGGGCCCGTCCTGCGGCACGAGATCGAAGCCGTAGTACTCACCGAGCTTGGCGCGCACGTGGCAGTGCAGGGCGTCGTAGAGCGGCTTGACCTGACTCCAGAGCCGGTCTACCTCCGCCGCGAACTCGTCCGGCGGCATGTCGTAGCCGGAGCGCCACATCGCGCCGGCGTCCGCGAAGCCGAGTCCGCGCGCGCCCTCGTTGACCAGCTCCACGAAGCGCTGGTAGTCCTGGCGCATGGGGATGGAGATCGAGTGCCAGCCGACCCACGCCTCGAGCAGGCGGTCCGGGTCGCGGCTCAGCGCGAGCGTGTCGCTCAGCTCCTCGAGGTCGAAGCACTCACCGCTCGGCCGGCAGTAGCGACCCCGCCCGTACGTGCTCTCCATGCGCGCCGCGATGCGCGTGAGCTCCGCGGTCTTGGCAGGATCCGCGGGGGCCGGCATGGTCTGCGAGAGCCGCAGCAGCGTGAGCTTGCGGCGCACATCCTCCGGGAGGTCGAGGTCGACGTAGCGGGCCGCCTGTTTCGCCAGCGCAACCGACGCGGCGACGTACTTCTCGAACTCCTGTGCGGCCAGGAGTTCCGTGTCCTCGGTGATGTAGGTGGACTGGATCCACGCGGCGCGCTCGGCCCTCACGGCCAGGTCCATCAGCACCGCCTCGGCGGAGTCCACGAAGGCGATGGCCTCGGCCACCGAGGGTGCGCCGGCCTTGATCTGCTGCGCGGCGAGCGATGGCCGGAGCGCAGGGAAGAGCAGGGCGACGGCGAGGACCGCCGCGCTGCGGGGTTGCCGTGCGAAGAACGACATGCGTCGGCCTCCGGTTCCACGGATCGCAGGTGTCGGTTGGTTTCCTCGGCGTGTTGGGTACGACGGACTGCGTGGCAGGTTCCCGGCGCGCACGCCACGGGCGCGGGTGCGGCCAGCCACCGGGGACGGTGCTGACCCACCGGTCCACGGGGATCCCCCGCGTCCCGGCCCGCGCCACCGTACGCTCAGCGGCTGTCGGCCGGCGCCGCTCGCACCCGCACGCTGTCCGTGAAGATCAGGTCCCCGAACGGGGAGGCGTCGTCGTCCGCGGCGTTGGCCGCGATGTGGAAGACGACGACGTCGCCCTCTGCTCCATCCGGCGGCGCGGTCCACTCCAGGGTCCAGCGCGCCGTGCCGGGCGCCACGAGCTCGGTGCCCGTCTCCAGGTGGTGCGCGTACTGGATGCCGGTGCTGTCCGTCGTGACGGCGACGCCCTCGTCCACCGCGCGCAGCGTCCCGGCCTGCTTGCCGGCGGCGGGGCCCTCCGCGAAGCGGACCGCCAGTTGGAACCCGCCCCGCCGCATCTGCGGGCTCGTCAGCTCCACCGCGATGCGGTGCGCGGTGCCCGGCTTATAGACGCCGTCCAGCCCGCGCAGCACCAGCGTGCCTTCGCCCGTGTTGGGCCCGGACTCCATGTGGCAGGCGTAGCACGTCGGCTCGCCGAACCCACCCGTGTGCGCCGGCGGCGGGCCCGTGACGTACCGCGTCTGGGCGAGCACCGCGGCCGTGACGGCGGTGAGCAGGATCGCGGGCGCGATGGACCACGCCGCCGGCAACGACCGCCGCCGGCCGGTCACACCGGCCCCGGAAGCCCGGGGCGCGGCCGCGGCGTCACGACCGTGTCGGCGCGTGCGGCCGGACCACCAGCGCTCCACGGCGAGGAACCTCACTCCGTACGGACGGGCCGCGGCGAGACCAGCGCCCGGCCAATCGTGTTCGCGTCCGTGCCGAACCAGATCTCGCCGGTCGGCGGATGGAAGTACATGTGCCGGATCGTGTTCCGCGCCGCGCCGTTGCTCCGCACCGGTGTGTTGCTGAAGAACGTCTCGGTCTCGGGGTCGAAGCCGACGAAGCGGTTGGGCTGCACGCCCGTCTCCACGACCCAGACCCGGTCCCTGTCATCCACCGCCATCGCGTACGGGCGGGACTGCGGGCCGCTCGGCAACACCCACTCCTTGAACTGCCTGGTCTCCTGATCGTAGACGCCGAGGTAGCCGCCGTTGTAGTCCACGTACCAGATCCGGTCGTCCGACGTGATGCCGATGCGGCGGCTGTGCGAGCCCTGGCGCGGCATCTGGATCAGCTCCAGCTCCATCGTCTGCGGATCCACCGTCGCGAGCTTGTCCGCGCCCATCAGGTTGATCCACGGCCGGCCTTTGGAGTCGATCGCGATGCCGTACGGCCTCGACCGCTCGATCGGCACGGGGATCAGCTCCACCTCGCCCGTCTTCACCGTCAGCTTGCCGATGTGGTTGCCGCCCTGCGCCGTGAACCAGATGTCGCCGTTCTGGTCGAAGATGAGCGTGTGCGGGTCGCGGACCGCGGGGTTCGGCATCGGGAACTTCGTGATCTGGCCGCTCTTCGGATCGAGCTTGCCGATGTGCGCGGCCTGGTTGCCGGCGTACCAGACGGTGCCCTGGGCATCGACGATCACGTTGTGGGGGTGTACGCCCTCGTCGAGCTCGTAGCGTTTGAACTCGCCGGAGCGCGGCTCGAGGTACGCCACGTAGTTGCCGACCTGGCCCACGAACCAGACGCGGCCGTCGGGGCCCACGTACGGGTCCCGCGGCCGGCTCCGTTCCCACGGGACGGTCCACTCCTCGATGTGCACCTGCTCGCTCTGGGCGGCCGAGCCGGCCGGCACTCCGAGCCAGACGATGGAGGCGAGTACCACTGCAGTGGGTGTCCTCATGATCGTCCTCCACGGGTCGAGGTGAAACAGGGGGTGCGCCGGCGCGCCGCGCACCGCTGCGCCGTCGGGGAGCGGGCGGCAGGCGCGCGGCGGCCGGCGTGCCCGCTCGATGGCCTCGTGTGGGAAAGGAGTTCCGCCTTGTCTGTTTGACACGCGGGCCGGGGGGAACGTTGAGGGAGGCGTGGCGGGCACCGGGCCGGGGAGCACGAGGCGGCCGCGAGCCGGCCGGCCGCCGCGCGGATGACTCCCGCGTCCGTGCCGCCGTGCTGCGCCACCATCATCGGGCTCAGGCCGTCCGGGAGGACGGGGCTCCAGACAGCCGTCCCCTTCCGCCGTCCACTCCTCGAGCCAGAGCGACGCGGCGCCGCGCGGGGCTCGACGAGCTCGTCGGGCCCCGCCCCACACACGCCGATGACGGCGAGCGAGGCGGCGAAGGGAACACGGGTCGCGGCGGCACGCACGACCGGGACTGCTGCGAGGGAGGCGAACACCGTATTAAGATGAGGTTCACGCGGCGGATGTCCGTGACGCCCGCAAGGGGGATGAGGCCCGGAGGCCGTGCGCCACTGCCTCGGGTCGGCCCCGCTCGCCCTGACGTCGGCGGGGCCGTACGGCGGCGCGGCCCGGAACATTGGCCGCGCCCGGGTGTTGACCACGGCCGAGAGCCAACCACAACCGTCCCATTCCATCGAGAGGTGCGGACCATGTCCAGAGCGTCCCGCTGGCTCGCAGCGTCGTTCCTGCTCGCCGCTTGCGGCGGCGCCCCCCAGGCCGGGACCGAGAGCGGCGCGGCGCTGGCTCGGGAGGAGGTGCGCGCCGCGGCCGAGGCCATCGACGCCGATCAGCTCCTGGCCCGGATCAGCACGCTGGCGTCGGATGAGTTCGAGGGCCGCGCGCCGGGCACGGTGGGCGAGGAGCGGACCGTGGAGTACCTGGTGAACGCGTTCCGCGAGCTCGGCCTCCAGCCCGGCAACCCGAACGGCACGTACACGCAGGAGGTTTCGCTGATCGGGTACCGGGCGCAGCCGACGGCGTCGTTCACCGTCGCGGGGCGGACGATCCCGCTCTCGTTCCCGTCGGACTTCGTGGCGTGGACCCAGCACTTCGATGAGCCGGCGCTGAGCCTCACGGGCTCGGAGATCGTGTTCGTCGGCTACGGGGTCGTCGCCCCGGAGTACGACTGGGACGACTACAAGGACGTGGACGTACGCGGCAAGACGATCCTGATGCTGGTGAACGACCCGGCGGTCCCCGATCCTGCCGATCCGAGCCGCCTGGACCCGAACGTCTTCCGCGGCGAAGCGATGACGTACTACGGCCGCTGGACGTACAAGTACGAGATCGCGTCCGAGAAGGGCGCGGCGGCGGCCATCATCGTCCACGAGACCGGGCCGGCCGGCTACCCGTGGGAGGTCGTGGCCGGCTCGTGGGGCGGCGAGAACTTCACGATCGCGGGCGCGACGGCGCCGAACCGCGTGCGCGTCGAGGCGTGGATCACGGAGGCCAAGGCCCGTGAGCTCCTGGCCGCCGCGGGGCACGACTTCGACGCGCTGAAGCAGGCGGCGGTGCGGCGCGATTTCCGTCCCGTCACGTTGGGCGCGACCGCCGATTTCCACATCCGCACGACGACACGCCAGGTCCAGTCGCGCAACGTGATCGCGAAGCTCGAGGGCTCGGACCCCGAGCGCAGGAACGAGTACGTGATCTACACGGCGCACTGGGACCATCTCGGCAAGGACGAGTCGCGGGAGGGCGACCAGATCTTCAACGGCGCGCTGGACAACGCCACGGGGACGGCCGGATTGATCGAGATCGCGAAGGCGTTCACCCGGCTGCCGCAACCGCCGGCGCGCTCGGTGCTCTTCCTCGCGGTCACCGCGGAGGAGCAGGGGCTGCTGGGCGCCAAGCACTACGCCGAGAACCCGCTCTACCCGCTGGAGCGCACGCTCGCCAACATCAACATGGACGGGCTGAACCCGTGGGGTCGCACCCGCGATGTGGTCGTGATCGGCTACGGCAACAGCACGCTGGAGGACATCCTCGCCGAAGAAGCCGCGGTGCAGGGCCGCGTGCTCGCGCCCGACCCCGAGCCGGAGAAGGGCTTTTACTACCGGTCGGACCACTTCGAGTTCGCGAAGCAGGGCGTGCCGGCGCTCTACACGGACAACGGCGTCGAATACATCGGCAAGCCGCCGGAGTACGGCCAGCAAAAGCGCGAGGAGTACACGGTCAACGACTACCACAAGCCGAGCGATGAAGTGAAGCCCGACTGGGATCTCTCGGGCGCCGTGGAGGATCTCCGGTTGCTGTTCGCGGTCGGCTACCGCGTCGCGACCGACGAGGCGTGGCCGGAGTGGAAGCCCGGCACCGAGTTCCGGGCGAAGCGGGAGGAGATGCTGAGGCGCGCGGGAATCGTGACGTCCGGCTCCTGATCCACCCGCTGTCACGCTGTTCGCTCGACTCGTCTCCGCGCCCTCTGCGGCTCGATGGCACGCGGAGGGCCCGGAGATGCGCGGAGGGCGGCGAGTCACCCGAGCTCGCCGCCCTCCAACACTCTCAGAAGCTCCCGCCGAGGAAGACCGCGTTCGCGAACACCGGCAGCAACCCGCGCCACTGGTCTCTGAAGTTCGGGTCGCCGGCGAAACCGATGACGCGCCCGCGGCCGACGCGCTCGGTCCACAGGTAAGGCGTCTCGGCAAGGCGCTCGGGCACCTCGGGCCACAGGTACCCGGCCAGCCGCAGCCGATCCACGGGCGCGTAGCGCAGGACCACCTCGCCCGGGCGCAGGTCGCGCGGCGCCTCGTAGATCCGGTCCGAGTTCACGAGAACGGGGATGTCGGCATCGCGGATGCCGGCGAGGAGCGGCGAGAGCGTGTCCGGCAGCGCACGCACGATGGCGCCGGGCACGCTCGCCGGGAGCGGCGCGCCGCCCGTGCTGTCCGCGCGGACCGTGTCGCGCCGCATGCGCAGCCGCGCCAGGCCGGCTCGCTCGCTCGCGAGCCAGGCCGTCGCCGCATCCAGCGTGATCAGCACGCCGCCGTCCCGGACCCACCGCTGCAGCCGCTCGCGGCCGCTCTGGCCGAGCGCGTCGTCCAGCGCGCTCGCGGACGCAGACGGGATGACCACCACGTCGAACTCTTCGAGCAGTGGCCCGGCCAGCGACGAGAGGTTCACCGTGGTCACCGGGAAGCGGAGGCGTTGGTCGAACGCGTACCACGCGAACCCGAAGGAGTTGCCGCTGACGCCCTGGCCACCCACCAGCGCGACCCGCGGGATGCGGATCGGGATCACGCTGTTGCTGCCGAGGTCGGTGCCCTCGTCCACCATCGCGGAGGCGAGCGGCACGACGCGGGCGCCGGAGGCCGCCGCGTGGCGCCGCACGACCTCGTGCACATCGTCGCCGTTCGCCTCGACGCGGACGAGGAACGCGCCGCGCGGGAAGTGGTGCTCACCGACGCGGAACCAGCGTTGTGCGAAGCGGACGCGCACGCTGTCCGCAAGCAGGCCCGCGAGCAAACGCAGCGAGGCCTCGCTGCCCGGTTCGAACGCGTAGGCGTAGCCCGCTTCCGCGAGAGCCGGGCTGGCGAGCGTGGGTAGGGCGGACGCCGGCTCCAGCGGGCCCACCGGCGAGCGGGTCCACCAGGCCCGCACGCGGAACATGTACGGCAGCGACCAGGCGGTCACGTCGTAGAAGCGGTTGGGCTGGCCGGTGCGCCGGCGCTCCAGCTCCTCACGGATGAACGCGGAGTCGAGCTGCGCGTCCGGCTCGAGCAACGCCTTGGCGAGCCGGCCCTGCGGCTGTGCGAGGTCCACGACGTACGAGCCCGCCGGCAGCGTCACGCTGCGTGATGCCGTGGCGCCGTACGGCGTCGCGTCCCGCACGTTCGTCGCAGAGCGGAGCCGGTGCACCTCGATGCCGTTGGCGATCAGCAGCGCGGCGAGCGAGTCCGCCCGGCCGTCCACGTCGCGCTCCACCACCACCGCGCGGATCGGGCCGCGCTCATGGTCGGTGATGGCGCTGCGGCGGAACTCGAGGTAGTCGCGGATCCGCTCCGTTCGCCGGCGCGCGGTCGTCAGCGCCGTGGCCCACGAGGTCGTGTAATGGTGGTGCGCCGCATCGCGCAGCGTCAGCACCGTGCCGTCGTTGCGGCGGATCCTGCCGCCCGCGCTGGACGCCTGCTCGTAGGTCATCCCGACCGCGCCCGTGAGGATCGGCCACGACACGCCGTAACCAGGATAGAACTCGTCGTAGCCCTCACGCCGGAAGAACGACCAGCCGTGCCGGTCGAAGGCCGCCGCGTTCGACGCCGCGTAGATGTCCCACCACTTCAGGATGCTCACATGGACGTTCTTGTTCACCGGGTCCATCGGCGGCGCGAAGAAGTAGGACGAGTTCGAGCCCATCTCGTGCAGGTCCACGGCCACGTGCGGGCCCCACTCGTTGAACGCCGCGACGCGGCCCCGCGTCTCGGGGTGCGAGAGGATGAACCAGTCACGGTTCAGGTCGAAGTAGTAGTGGCTGGTCCGAGGCCCGGGCCATGTGCCCTGGTGGACCATCGCGCCGGGCGTCGCCGGCACGCCCAGCGCGCTGCGCATGCGCATGACGTCCTGCACATGGCGTTCGTGGCCGTCCGGGTTCTGCACGGGGTCGATCAGCACGACCGTGCTGTCCAGGATGAGCTGCGTCTCGGCATCCCGGCCGGCGGCGAGCTGGTACATCATCGCGAGCGCCGCCTCCGTGCCCGACGCCTCGCCGCCGTGCACCGTGTAGGCCAGCCACACGATCGCGGGCATGCGCGCCACGACCGCGTCCAGCTCGGCGGGCGATGCGCCGCGCGGGTCCATGAGCCGCCGGGCGTCCGCCTTGATCTGCTCCAGCCGCGCCTGGTTGGCCTCGCTCGTGAGGATGGCCAGCAGCACCTCACGGCCCTCGAACGTGTAGGCCAGCGTGTCCAGCCGCACGCGTCGGCTCGACGCGGCCAGCGCATCCGCGTAGCGCATGATCATGTGATGCGGCGTGAAGCGCTCGCCGATCTCGTAGCCCAGCACGGCCCGCGGCGTAGGGACGGCGGGATCGTAGGCAGCATCCGGCGGCGAGAAGGCGTGCTGCGCGGCGGCGGGCGAGGCCATGAGGGCGAGCGCGCCGAGGCAGCGAACGACGAGTCGTACGGAACGGCGGTGCACGGACGACCTCCGGGGTCAGCGGTTACGGCGTGCCGGACAGCGGGCCAGGCGGCCTGTGCGGCGCTGTCGCGCGCGGACCCGACTCCATCCATCCACCCGCGCGACGATCCGCCCGCGCATCGGCGACACCGGCCACGGTGGAACCCAGTCGCTGTCGGCGGCGGTAAACCTACCGCCCGCAATGCGGGTTCGGCCAGCGGTGACGTGGCACGCAAACTGGTCCGTGCGGAGTTGTCGTTCCGGTGGACCGTGACGGCGCTGCTCCGCATGCGGTTGCGCGATCGATCGTCCGTCTCTGCGGCGATCGCGGACCAGGGACGCGCCGTCCCGGGCTGTTGCGCCTCGCACCTGGCGCCGCGAATCTGGTGGGCAGGCCCGGCCCGAGGATGCGCCGGGCGGGAGTGACCCCTTCGAAGGAGGTTGCTTATGTGGAAGTGCTACCGTGCAGTCGCGTTGGGAGCCGCCCTCGCGTTCTCCGCGCTCGCAGTGTCGGCGGAGAGCGCACGGGCGCAGCAGCTCGAGATCGGCTTCAAGCTGGGAGCCGCGTTCGCGAACCTGACCAACCCGTTTGAGCCGGGCGACCCGGATCCGGAACGCATCACGACGTTCGCGGGCGGCGGGCACCTCCGTTTCGGGCTGACGCCGACCTTCTCCCTCCAGCCGGAGCTGCTGTTCGTGCGCAAGGGCGCCGGAGAGCCGCAGGTCGACGACAGCGGGCCTCGCTTCGATTACGTGGAGATTCCGGTGCTCGCACGCTTCGACATCCCGCTGGTCGGCGCGCCCATCAGCCCGTTCATCTATGCGGGCCCGTACGCCGCCTTCGAGGTGTCGTGCAAGGTCAACGATCGGGGCGATGAGCAGGATTGCGGCGACGACACCCACGAGACGGTCGACTACGGCGCGGTCTTCGGCGCTGGTCTGGGCTTCGCCGCCGGACCCGGCAGGCTGGTGGTCGAGGGGCGCTACGACCTCGGGCTCAGGGCAGTGATCCCGGAGGAGCCCAACTCGCCGGAGCAGAAGAACCGCGCGTTCGGCCTCTTCATCGGCTACGCGGTCCCGCTGGGCATGTGACGCGGCGGCTCGAGAGCCGACGACGGAAGAAGCAGAGGGGCGGGCGGCCGTCTTCGCGGCGCGCCCGCCCTTTCTGCGTTCCGGGTCCAGCGGGCCGACCGCGCATCCGCACGCGGGATGCGCGGGCGGCCCGCTCCTCGTCTCACGACCGCACGAGCTTCTTGTACTTCACCCGATGCGGCTGGTCGGCCTCGGGGCCGAGCCGCTTCTTCCGGTCCGCCTCGTACTCCTGGTAGTTGCCCTCGAACCAGACGACCCGGCTGTCGCCCTCGAAGGCGAGGATGTGGGTGGCGATGCGGTCGAGGAACCAGCGGTCGTGGGACACGACGACGGCGCAGCCGGCAAAGCCGAGCAACGCTTCCTCCAGCGCCCGCAGCGTGTCCACGTCCAGGTCGTTGGTCGGCTCGTCCAGCAGGATCAGGTTGCCGCCGGAGCGGAGCAGCTTGGCGAGGTGGACGCGGTTGCGCTCGCCGCCGGACAGCACGCCGACCTTCTTCTGCTGGTCCGCACCCTTGAAGCCGAACCAGGAGCAGTACGCCCGCGAGTTGACCTTCGCCTTGCCCAGCTCGATCTCTTCCTCGCCGCCGGAGATCTCCTCCCAGATCGTCTTCTCGGGATCGAGCGTGTCCCGGGTCTGGTCCACGTACGCGAGCTTGACCGTCGGGCCGATCCGGATCGTGCCGGCATCGGGACTCTCCTGCCCGGTGATGAGCCGCAGCAGCGTCGTCTTGCCCGTGCCGTTCGCACCGATCACCCCGACGATGCCGCCGCGCGGCAGCCGGAACGTGAGGTCCTCGAACAGCACACGGTCGCCGTACGCCTTGGTGACGCCCTCGAAGATGACGACGTCGTCTCCGAGCCGTGGGCCGGGCGGGATCACGATCTCGGCGCGGCCGATCTTCTCCCGCACGTCCTCGTTCAGGAGCTGCTCGTAGGCGTTGATCCGCGCCTTGCTCTTCGCCTGTCGTGCCCGCGGCGCCATGCGGATCCACTCGAGCTCGCGCTCCAGGGTGCGCATCCGCGCAGTGTGCTGCTTCTCCTCGATCCGCAGCCGTTCGCGCTTCTGCTCGAGCCAGGACGAGTAGTTCCCCTCCCACGGGATGCCCTCCCCGCGGTCCAGCTCGAGGATCCACTGGGCGACGTTGTCCAGGAAGTAGCGGTCGTGCGTGACCGCGACGACCGTGCCCTTGAACTCGGCGAGGTGGCGCTCCAGCCAGGCGACCGACTCGGCGTCCAGGTGGTTCGTCGGCTCATCGAGCAGCAGCAGGTCCGGCTCCTCCAGCAGCACCCGGCACAGCGCCACGCGGCGCCGCTCACCACCGGACAGCTTGGTGACATCCGCATCCGGCGCCGGCAGCCGCAGCGCTTCCATCGCGATCTCGATCTTGCGGTCCAGGTCCCACGCCCCCGCCGCCTCGATCGCATCCTGCAGCCGCGCCTGCTCCTCCAGCAGCGCCGCCATCTCCTCATCCGACATCGGCTCGGCGAACTTCGCGTTCACCTCGTCGAAGCGACGGAGCAGGTCGCGCGCGTACTTGACCGCCTGCTCGACGTTCCCGCGGACATCCAGGTTCGGGTCGAGCTGCGGCTCCTGCGGCAGATAGCCGATGCGCGTCCCCTTCGCCGCCCACGCCTCGCCCTGGAAGTCCGTGTCGACGCCGGCCATGATCCGCAGCAGCGTGCTCTTGCCGGCGCCGTTCGGGCCCACCACACCGATCTTCGCGCCAGGATAGAACGACAGCCAGAGCCCCTTCAGGACCTCCCGGTTCGGCGGGACGACCTTCCGGAGCCCCTTCATCACGTAGATGAACTGAGGTGTGCTCAACGTGCTCCTCGCGGTTCGGGGTTGCCGGCCCCTGACATACCCCGGAGACGTCGGCGGGTGTCTCTCCGAAACGGCAAGGGTGAGGGCGGGGGCTCTCCACCCCCGCCCCGGGACGGAACGGGTCAGCTGGCGGGGAGCGGCGCGAACCCGCTGCCCTCCGCGCGGGGCCTCCGCGCCTGACGGCTCAGCCGTCCTGCCGGATGGCCTGCACGTCCAGCGAGATCTGCACGCGGTTCGAAACCATGAAGCCGCCGGCCTCGAGCGCCACATTCCACTTCAGGCCGAAGTCCTGGCGGTCAATGGCGGTGGACGCCGTGATCCCGATCACTTCCTCGCCCGTCGGCTTCTTCGCCCGCCCCTCGAGCCGCGTGTCCAGCACCACCTCGCGCGTCACGCCCCGGATCGTCAAGTCGCCCGTCACCCGGAACTCGTTGTCTCCCGTCCGCTCGATGCTGCGGGAGCGGAACGTCATGTTCGGATAGTTCTCCGCATCGAAGAAGTCCGCCGAGCGCAGGTGCGCATCGCGCTGCTCCTCACGCGTGTCGATGCTCGCCACCGGGATCGTGACCTCGGCGGACGAGCGCGTCAGATCCTCCTCATCCAGCACGATCGTGCCGCTGACCTGCCCGAACCGGCCGCGGACCGTGGTGACCATCATGTGCTTGACGGCGAACTCGATGGTGGTGTGCGCGGGGTCGATGACCCAGGTGGTCTTCTTGGACGTGGTGGTCGACATGTGTGTTCCTCCTGCTCGATGGTGGAGCCGCGCACGCGGGCCCGGTGCCGGGCCCCTCGCGGCAGGCGCTCGGTTCGTTCTGTGTCGCAGGGTTCTAATTTCTCAGTGCTAAGATATTGAGGCCTGCTGGAATGTCAAGGATCTTCGCACGAGCCGCCGCACGCAACCGCGGCAACGGGTCAGCGCTCCAGCGACCGCACGCTCTCGACCAGCGCCGCGGCCGCGTCATCGAGCTGGGAGTCGGACAGGTACGGCGCGGGGCCGAGCCGCAGGACGTCGCCCCGGTGATCGGCGTACACGCCCCGCTGCCGGAGCCGGCGGACGAGTTCGCCGGCGTACGGGGACCGGAGGGCGAGGAAACCGCCGAGCGCGGAGAGCGGGACGCTGCGGTCACGCGAGATGAGGGCGGGATCGAGGTCCGCGGCGTCGAACGCCTCGGCCAGCCGGCCGACCTGGTGTTGACTCACCTCGCGGAGCAGCTCCGGCGTCAGGCCGTGCTCCTCGAAGAACGCGAAGACCTCGGCCGCACGGTAGTGGCTGGTCGGGTCGTAGGTCGCGCCGGCGAAGCGGTCGGGGCCGACGCCGTAGGGCACCCGGCCATCCCGCCGTTCGACCGTCAGCGCGGAGAACTCGCTGAACCAGCCGGTGATGACGGGGCGCAGCTCGCAGCCCGGCGGCGTGCGCAGGAACGCGTTGCCCTCGCCGAGCTGGCAGTACTTGTATCCGCCGCCGGTGATGAACGCGTCCTCGAGGCCTTCGTCACGAACCGAGAACGGCACGACGTTGAGGTGGTGGTAGACGTCGACGAGGAGCGCAGCGCCCTCGCGCCGGCACGCGGCCATCACCGCGCCCAGGCCAGGCACGATGTGGCCGTTGATGTACAGGACGGACGAGACGAGGACCGCGGCGGTCCGGGCATTCACGGCCGCGGCGAGCCGCTCGGCCAGGTCGGCGGCGGGCTCGTGGGGCACCTTGTGGATCTCGATGCCCTCCTCGGCGAGCCGGTCGAGCTGCCGGCGGATCGTATGGAACTCGCCGGTGGTGGTGACCAGCCTCGGCCGCTCCCGTAACGGCAGCGCCGAAAGGAAGCGGATGAGGAGCTCGTGCGTGTTCGCGCCGAGCGCGATCGCGCCATCGTCGTCCCCCAAGAGGCGGGCGTAGCCCCGGCGGACGCGCTCGGCGCGCGCGAAGGCGTGCTCCCACTTGTCGTCCACGTAACGCGCGGCGTCGAGCCAGGCCTGCACCTGGCCCTCGAAGCCGCGGTCGGGCCAGGCCTGGTGGGAGTGGCCAGTGAGGAGCAACCGGTTCGCGACGTCGAACCGGCTGTAGTGCGGCGCCAGCGCGTTGGGCGAGCGGTAGAGCTGCTCGGGCGTCACGGGCATCTGCGGCCGGCCCCGCGCTTCACAGCTCGGTGCGGATCGCCCACAGGTCCGGGAACGCGGGCCGGAACAGCGTGCCGCGCAGATACTCCGCGCCCGTGCTTCCGCCAGTCCCGCGCTTCGAGCCGATGGTCCGCTCCACCATCTTCACGTGCCGGTACCGCCACTCCTGCACGCCCTCGTCCATGTCGACGAGTCGTTCACACACGCCGGTGACCGTCGGGTCGTTGCGGTAGATGTGGATCAGGATGCGCTGGACCTCGGGCGACGGCTCGACGGGGCGCGTCACGTCGCGCTCGAGCAGCGAGCGCGGCACGTCGTAGCCGCGGCGCGCGAGGTAGTGGAGGAACGAGTCCCAGACCGTGGGGCGACGGAACCGCTCCTCCAGCATCCGTCGCGCCGGGCTGCCCTCCGGGTAGTGTCGGACCGCGCTCTCGCGCTTCTGGCCGAGCGCGAACTCGAGCGCGCGGAACTGGAAGGACTGGAACCCGCTTCCGGATTCGAGCCGGTCGCGGAACGACAGGAACTCGAGCGGCGTCATGGTCTCGAGCACGTCGATCTGCGCGACCAGGACCTTGAGGACGGTGAGCACGCGCTTGAGCGTGTGCAGCGCGCGCGGGGTGTCATCGGCCGCCAGCAGGTCCTGGAGGTGATCCAGCTCGTGCAGGATCTCCTTGAACCACAGCTCGTAGACCTGGTGGATGACGATGAACAGCATCTCGTCGTGCTCCGGCCCCTCGGAGACCGGGGTCTGGAGCGAGAGCAGCTCGTCAAGCCGCAGATAACTGCCGTAGGTGAGCGGCATGGCGCTGGTCCACCTCTCTCGAACGACTGAAGCCCGATGACGAGTATCTCCCGGGCCGGGCGTGCGGTCAAGCGAAGGTCTGCCGCGGATGCCCGGCCCGCGGCGCGCCCCGGGCCGACCGGATGGTTCGACCCCGAACCAGCCTACCGCCGGGCGGACACCCGGATCCCGGCTGTGCGGATCGGGACAGGCAGCAGGGTTCGGCGCAGGGACGCGCTCCCGGCCACCTGGATCGTGCGACCGTGAGCGCGAAGCGATCGTCGGGTCAGTGGATCTCCGATGGATCGGCCTGCTCCGTCACAGCCGGAGCCGGTGCCCGACTCTGCGCGAGGCTCGATCCCCGTGCCCGCCGCGTGAGGATCCACGCCGTCGCCAGGCCGAAGAGGAAGTTCGACGACGCGACCTCCACGAAATGCGTGGACCGGACCTCGGGCGGCATGATCGGGTTCGGGATGAGCAGCAACGTCACGGGCAGGGTGAAGACCAGCCCGACGAGCCCCGCAGCCGTCCGGCGGTTCGCATCCAGCACGCCGAGCAGCAGCGCTCCTGCCGCGGCCCACAACGCCCCACGCAGCGCCTGCACGCCGAAGATGGTCCCGAGTGACGGCATGCCGATCTGGTCGTAGAACGCCTGGAGCGCAGGGTCCCGCAGCGCGATGAACGCGCCGGCGAGGAGGTAGAGCAGGATGTAGATCACGCAGATCGCCACCAGCCGGGCGACCCACCCATGCACCGACACGTTCGGGTCCAGCAGCGCCTGGTGGCGTGGCGCGGCCGACTCTCCCGCCCGGCGCCCGAACAACGTTGCGGCCAAAACGCCGGCGGTCGCTGCGATGACGGTCTCGCTGATCCCCACCGAGAGCAGGAACCCGTCGGGCAGCACCGGGGCGAGGAACACCGCGGATTCGATCTGCATGAGCACCGGTGTGATCAGCCAGTACGCGCCGCCGATGCCGAGTGCGGCGCGCCAGCGGCCCGGTCGCGCCCGCGCGGCCGTCGGGGCGAGCATCAGCGCCTGGAGCAGGGCGGCAAACGCGACGGCTGCAGCGCCCGCCGAACCCTCCTGCTGCCGCGCCGCCAGCGCCTCGCCCACCGACGGGACCAGCAACCCGGCCAGCGTGCTGCCCACCCCCATTGCCGTGAACAGGCCCAGCGCGAGGACGGCAGTGCGTCCGGCCGTGGAGGCGGCGCTCCCGCCCACGGCTGCCGTAGTCGGACTCGGTGCCGCGACGATGTCGCTCATTCGTTCCCTCCGGTGGTCGAGAGCCGTGCACGGGCCGCGCGCGCCCAGCGGAGTCGGTCCGCGATGGAGGAGATGCCCGCTTCGAGGGCGAGCCGCGCGTGGGTGACAGGGACGTGGTGCGACGCCGCGTCGATGGCCTCGAGCTGCTGCTCCAGCTCGCCGAGGAAGGCGTCCAGGTGCGTCTCCAGGCTCGCGAGGAAGTCCAGCGTCCGGCGTCGTGAATCGACGGCGTAGCCCAGGAACGCGAAGCGGAGCATCAGCTCGTCGAGCCGGAGCGCCACGTCGTCCCGCGTCACGGGCCGCGCCAGCCACTCCTGGAGCACCGCCTCGCCTGCGGGGGTGAGGTGGTACTCGCGGCGGGGTCGTCTGCGGCTGTCTGGCTGCTCCGACCCTTCGATCAGCCCGTCCGCCTCGAGCCGCCGAAGCGCCGGGTAGATGGCGCCCGGGCTGCCGCTGTAGCCCGCCATCGCGGTCTCCGCGAACACCTTGCGGAGCTCGTAGCCGGAGCGTGGCATCTGGCGGATCAGCCCGATCAGCGCGTACTCGAGCGTGGTGCGTTGGTCGCGTCCGGGTGCCATGGCCCGGGAATCTAATAGTACGATTCGTACTATGCAACACGGGGGCGCAGGCTCGAAGCCCGCCGACGATGATCCGGGGATCGCCATGCCGCGCCCCCCGCTTCGCCCGCCGGGGCCTCCGCCGCCCCTCCACGGATGGCCGCCGATCCCGACCACTCCGACGTCCGCGGCTCTGTACCTCGGGGCAAGGCCGCCCGCGTCTCCGCGGCTCCGGACGGGCCGGACACTTGCGGGTAGCACGGGGCGGCGCCCGCGCAGGCGCATCCCCGGCTCGGCCGCGGAAACACCATCGCAGGAGGGCGAACGGACCATGTCAGCCAGCCGGATCCCAGAGGATGGAAGCGCGGAGCCCAGAGCGCCGGGGGACGCATCCTGGATCGAGGCGCGCGTCGACATCTCGGGTCGAACGCTGGCGAGGATCGTCTTCGCCGCCCTGCTCACGCTCGCGGCGATGTGGCTGGTGGTGTCGCTGGGCGAAGTGCTGGTGATGATCCCGCTCGCCGTGTTGATCGCCGTCGTGCTCTCCGTGTTCGTGAACCGGCTCGAGCGCAAGGGGGTGAAACGCGGGATCGCAGCGCTGCTCGCGCTCGTCGGCGTGCTGCTGGTCGTGGGCGGCGTGCTCACCATCACCATCCCGCCACTGGTCACGGAGCTCAGCGCGTTCCTGGCGAACCTGCCGAACACAGCGGAGGGGCTTCGCGCCCGGCTGTCGGGCAGCCCCGAGGTCTACGAGGCGATCGTGAACGCCATCGAACGGCTGCGGCGCGATCCGGCGAGGCTGCTGTCCGGCGCGATCGAGGTCGGCTTCAACGTGGCATCCGCGATCTTCGCCGGCGTCCTGCTGCTGACCCTCGCGCTGTACTTCCTGATCGACGGCGAACGCGTGCGCGCAACGGTGCTGCGGCTGACGCCGCGTGAGTACCGCGGACGCGTCGAAGCGACGATGGACGGCACGGCAGAGGTGATCCGCGCCTACTTCATCGGCCAGACGATCGTGTCCTCGATCTTCGCGGTGTTCATGTTCCTGTTGCTGACGGTGCTGGGCGTGCCGTACGCGGCCGTGTTCGCCGCCCTCGCCTTCTTCCTGGCCGCGATCCCGCACATCGGCGCGACCCTAGCGAACGTCATCCCCGCGACGGTCGCGCTGGCCACCCGCGGCGTGACGATTGCGCTCGTCGTCGTGGCCGCCGTGCTCGTCTACCAGCAGATCGAGAACAACGTCATCCAGCCACGCGTGCTCAGCGGGCGGCTGAAGGTGCCCCCCGTCCTCACACTGATCGCGATCCTGGTCGGCGGGAAGCTGCTGGGGGTGCTCGGCGTCATCCTCGCCATCCCTCTCGCGGGCATGCTGCCCGTGCTGGAGCGGATCTGGATCTCTCGGGACGACGGGACGGAGCCGACGGCGCAGGGGGAGCAGCGGCCGCCGGGGCAGGACGCAGACGTCGCTCGGGAGGGTCGGGGCGAAGCTGCAGCGTGATGGGAAGAGACCGCCTCAGTCCTGCGCCTCGACCCGCACCTCGGCGGCCCCGTCCGGCCCGTACCTCACCACCACCAACCACGGATTGCAACAGACCGGGCAGTCCTCGACGTACTCTTGCCGCGCGCCGCTGCCCGGGTCCAGGGCGATCTCCACCGTCTCGCCGCAGTATGGGCACTGCACCACCGCATCCGTGTCCGCGGTGCCGTCGCCCAGCGGGAAGGCACCGTCGAGCGGGTAACGCGGCAAGATCATGCGCGGCGCCCCGAACGGGAACCGAGGTGCGTACGGTGCGGAGTGCCGCGGGTCCGTCGGCGATCCATGACCGATCGTACCCGGCGGGGCGGGCATACGGTCCGAGCCCGTCGAGAGCACCGCGCCGCGGTTCGCGGCCGGGGCGGCGACTCGCCTGAGAGGCCCTCCTGCGGCGGGCAGCACGGCTCGAACGAGTGATGCACCGCCGCACCGAACTGTCCGCGGGTACGACACAGTTGCGCGTGGATGGATCCGCCGGGACAAATCAGCGTGTCGCGCGCGGAACAACGCTGAGACCGATACAGGCTGCGGCGGGCTGCCCAGCGGCGAACGGCGCACCCCGCGCCGTGCGTCGGACCTTCCGGGGCAAGGGAACGACCTGCCGAAGCGGGCTCGCCGTCGAGCCGAGGGCCGCGGGCTGCCGCCGCCTGCCCGCTGTGTTGGACCGACGCAACAATCGCCGGATCGCCATGGCATCGTTGGCTTCTTGCCAAGGAAAAAGCACACGGAACAGCTCTTGCTAGACCGCCCGCACTTCGTTTCGATCTGCAGCACGGTCATTCGAGCAGGGCCCGGCCGGCCGCACGGAGAGAGTACCGGGCCGATCCGTCGAACCGGGATGGGACGGCGACCAATGACCGCGGGCTGTTCCTCTCGATCCAGAGTGGCGGTGCCGTGAGTCGCCGTGAGACGGATCCTGCAATCCGCACGGTGGCAGCACGGCCGCCGGCGAGCGAGGTGCACGGGGGCGCGGCAGCACTGCCCGTTCTCGTCGTTGCGCCGCAACCGTTCTACGAGGACCGCGGTACGCCGATCGCGGTCCATCAGCTTCTCTGGGCGCTCGGTCGGCTCGGAAACAGCGTCGACCTGCTGACCTACCCTGTCGGCCGCGATGTCCGGCTTCCGGGGGTCACGGTGCTCCGCATACCGAATCGGTTCGGCATCCGCGCCGTCCCGATCGGCCTCTCGCTCCGCAAGCTCATACTGGATGCGGAACTCGCGGTCGCGCTACGCCGCCGGCTGCGTGCACAGCGGTATCGGTGCATCCATGCGGTCGAGGAGGCAGCCTTCCCGGCGCTCTTCCTCGGCCGGCGCGCCGGCATCCCGGTCATCTACGACATGCAATCGAGTCTGCCGGAGCAACTCGCGCAGCACTGGATGTTCCGGATCCCGGCGGTCCGTGCGATGCTCGACGCCTGCGAGCGCTGGCTGCTCCGCGGCGTCGCGGCGGTGGTGAGCAGCGCGGGCCTCGCGGCGCGCGTCCACGCCGTCGCTCCGCGAGCGGAGGTCCGCGAGTGGGTGTACGCGAGCGAGCCGTACCCGATCGACCAGGAACAGGTGGAGCGACTGCGGGCCGAGCTGCGCATCCCGGGGCACGCTCGACTGGTCGTCTATGCCGGTACGTTCGAGGACTACCAGGGATTGCCCGTCCTCCTCGCGGCGATTCCGGCGGTGTGTCGGTCGGTTCCGGATGCGGTGTTCGTCTGCGCAGGCGGCAGCTCGAACGACTGCAGAGCGGTGGCACGGACAGCGGCGCGGCTCAACCTCGATGGACGGTTGCGTTTGCTGCCCAGGCAGCCGCGGGAACGAGTCGCCGCTCTGCTCGCGATGGCGGATGTGCTGGTGTCGCCACGAGTGTACGGTCAGAACCTGCCGCTCAAGATCTTCGACTACCTGGCGGCGGGCCGCCCGATCGTGGCCACGGACATCCCTGCGCACCGTACGATCCTGACACCGGAACGGGCCGTGCTGGTCACCGCCGACGCCGAGGGGCTGGCCAGGGGCATCCGCGACGTCTTGCTCGACCCCGCGCTGGCCGGACGGCTGGCGGATGCGGCGCGCACGTACGCAGAGCGCCATCTCGGGGAAGCTGGCTTCTTGCGCACCGTAGAGGAGCTCTATGACCGTGTCTGCGCCGGTGAGACCATGTCCGTCCGCGGGAGCTGATCGGGCGCCCGGCGTGGACCGCGCGGCCGGGTGCGCCGCTGCGGAGCCACGCGACCGTCCCGATGCCGGCCAACGTCAGGGGCCCGGGCCGCTCGCGCAGGCCCGGTCGGTGTCCGTCATCATCCCGGCAAGGAACGCCGCTGCGTCGATCGGCGGAATCGTCCGCGCGATCCTGGCGCAGCGGCCGCCGGGCGCGGACATGGAGGTGATCGTCGTCGACGACGCATCGACGGATGACACGGCGGCGGAAGCCCGCGCGGCCGGGGCAAGGACGCTGGTCGTCCCGGCAGCGCAGGCGGGCAACCCGGCCGTGGCGCGCAACCTCGGGGCCCGGGCGGCGCGTGGTGAGATCCTCGTCTTCCTGGACGCGGATTGCATGCCCGTGGAACGCTGGCTCCGCTCGCTCCTCGACGCGCACGACAGAGGCGAAGCGATCGTCGGCGGTGCTCTGGATCTCCCGAGCGACCTCTCGTTCACGGCCCGCTGCGACTACTTCTGTGGCTGGTACCACGTACATTCCCGGCGCTCCGCCGGCTACGTGGTCAACCATCCGCCGGGCAACGCGAGCGTGAGGCGGGAGCTGTTCCTCTCGACATCGGGTTTCGACGAGCGCCACCCGATCGCCTTTGCCCACGAAGAGCTGCGGTGGCAGGCCGAGCTGCTCGGGCGTGGTCTGCGGATCTACTTCGAGCCGCGCGCCGTGGTGCTGCACCGCAACCGCTCCGGCTTCAGGAATCTCCTCGCGCGCAACTACCGCTGGGGATACAGCGCGATCGAGAGCAAGGCGACCACCGGCGCGGCGAGGATGGCGTGGCTGTACCGGCATCCGTGCTTGCTGATCGTGTTGGCGCCGGCGTCTGCGCTCCTACAGACGTTGTACATCGTGGCTTGCTGGCTACGTGCCGGAGCCCTGGAACCGTTCGTGATGCTGCCCGTGCTGTTCGTGGCCCGGGCCGCGTACACTGCGGGGATGGTGGTCGGCGGGATTCGCTGGCTGCGGTCACGCCGTGCCCGCGGGCCGATCGAGATACGGCCTCGCTGGGTCTGAGCCGAGGAGGAAGGGGACTGATGTCCCGGAATGGGCCGCTGAGCTCGGCGGCGACCGGGTCGCGGAGCGCCGCGATGGGCGGCCTGCGGGTGACCGCGGCGATCTGTACCCGCGGGCGGCCGCAGCAGCTTGCGCGCGCCCTCGAGTCGCTGCGCAGGCAGCGGGTGCCGCCCTCGGAGGTCCTCGTCGTTGACAACGCTCCCGTCGACGATGCCGGCGAACGGGTCGTCGCGCGTGTGTGTCCTGCCGCGCGGTACGTCGTCGAGCCGATCGCCGGGCTGGACTTCGCACGCAACCGGGCGCTCGCGGAGGCGACGGGCGACGTCGTCGCCTTCCTGGATGACGATGCGGTCGCATCGCCCGGCTGGGTCGCCGCGATTCAGGCGGCGTTCGAGAGGCTGCCCGCCCTCGGCGTTTGTACGGGCCGAGTCGAGCCGCTCGCCGTGGAGACGGCCGGGCAGCGGCTGTTCGAGGCGAACGGCGGCTACAGCCGGGGGGGCAGGCGCAGCCATCTCCCCCGCGATGCGCGGTGCAGACTGCACGGCTTGCCCGCGCCAGCCATCGCCTGGGCCCTCAGCGTCGGGAACGGGGCGAACCTGGCCGTCAGGCGCGATCTCGCACGGCGGCTCGGCGGCTTCGACGAAGCTCTGGATCTCGGGGACGTGCTCCCCGGCGGCGGCGACCTCGACATGATCTGGCGGATGCTCCAGGCGGGCCACGAACTCGTCTATGAGCCCGAGGCGCTGGCCTGGCACGAGCACCGCCACGGCGTTTCGGAGGCCATTGAACAGATCGTCGGCCACCAGCGTGCCCTGCTGGCTTTCCTGACGAAGAGCGTTCGTGAGGCGTCGGGCAGGACCCGGGTCGAGGTACTCGCCTTCCTGTGCTGGCGTTTGTTGAAGCCGGGCGTGCGCCTGGCGGCCCGCGGAATCGGACGCGATCCGCTGCCCATGCGAGCGCTCCTCCGCATGTGGAGGGAATGTTGGGCGGGCCTGACCGCCTACGAGACCGCGCGTCGGACCGCGGCACGCCGGCTGCTCGAGCACAGCAGGCCGTGCCCGGCAGTCACGCCGATCGGCGCCGCGGCAGCGGGCCCGGCTCAGGCGAGCCGAACCGGGGTGGCCGCCGAGCAGCGCGCTGGAACCGCGAAGGAGATGTGAGGCGTTCGTGGCCACGCGGGACGACGTTCGAGTGATCACGCCGCGGTCGCGTGGCAGGATCAGCGATGTGTGGCGGTTCCGGGACCTGTACCGCAGCTTGGTCGCGCGCGACCTCGCGGTCAAGTACCACTCGTCCGTGTTGGGTTTCGTCTGGACGCTGCTCAATCCACTCCTGATGCTGGCGGTGCTGACCGCGGTCTTCACGCACGTCATCAAGGTGCCGATCGAGCACTACTGGGCGTTTCTGCTGAGCGGGTACTTCGTATGGAATTGCGCCCAGCAATGCCTCTCCTCTGCGACCTACGTGCTGCACCAGCACGCGAGCCTCCGGCGGAGCGCGGCGTTTCCCAGCGAGATCCTCCTGCTGAGCGCGGCCACGGCGAAACACGTCGAGTTCGCGATCGAGATCGGCCTGACGCTGGTGGTGCTGGTGATCTTCCATCACCACGGCGTGCCCGGCAGTCTGCTGGTCCTGCCGGTGCTGCTCGCGTTGCAATTCATCCTCGTGGTGGGCCTGATGTCGCCGATCGCGGTGCTTTCGGTCTTGTTCCGCGATGTCCAGCACGCCCTGCCACTCCTCATCCTGGCGTTGTTCTACGCATCGCCCGTCTTCTATTCCGCGGACCTGGTGCCGGAGTCCGTCCGTGGTCTGTACATGCTGAACCCGTTCGCCGGGCTGCTGTCTCTCTACCACGCCGTACTCTTCGAGGGACGTTTCCCTCCCGCCGGCCAGCTCGGCTGGGTCGCGGTTCTCTCGCTGTCGATCTGCGGGGCAGGCTATGTGATCTTCCGGCGTTACAAGTCCCTTTGTGTCGAGGTCGCTTGACGCATGCTCCCGCTGGTCGAGTGCCGCAACGTTGGCAAGGAATTCCGCTATGCGTCGGGGGCCACTTCTCTCCGAGAATGGTTCATCCGCACGTTCAGTGGCCGCAAGGTCGGACGGGCCGCCCCCACGTTCCGGCTGACGGGGTTCGACCTGAGCGTGGGTCGGGGCAGCACCGTCGCGATCATCGGCGCCAACGGATCCGGCAAGAGTACGGTTCTGCGGCTGATCGCGGGCATTTATGCGCCTTCGGAGGGTGAGATCCGTACGCGGGGCAGGATCGGTGCGGTCGTCGAGTTGGGCATGGGACTGCACCCGGAGCTGACCGGCAGAGAGAACATCCATCTCTACGGCACGATCCTGGGGATGGGCCGATCGGAGATCCGAGCGCGTTTCTCGGAGATCGTCGAGTTCGCGGAGATCGGAGACTTCATCCACGTTCCGATCAAGTACTACTCGTCGGGAATGCTCTCGCGGCTCGCCTTCTCGATCGCCATGGCATCGGAGCCGGACATCCTCCTGCTGGACGAGGCGTTGGCGGTTGGCGACCAGGCCTTCCGAGAGCGGTGCACCGCACGGATCGCGGAGCGGCTCAACGGCGGTGCGGCCGCCATCATCGTGTCGCATGACCTCGATGCGGTCCGGAAGCACGCCTCGGAGGTCATCTGGCTGGAAGCGGGGAGGATCAGGATGCGGGGCGAGGCGGACGAGGTCGTGGACGCGTATCTGGCGACCGTAGCCGGCGCACCGCCGATCGAGGACCCGAGGGGTGACCCGCAAGCGCCCGACAGGCAGCGCGAACACTTCGCCGGGACTTGAGGTGCTGACGAGATGGGTGATGCCGTCGTGGATTTCGATCTCGAGCGCGGCGGCCGCGTCGAAGGGCTCGACGGCCGCCGCCAGGCACTCGTCCTGGTGCGGTTCCGCGGGCGCCCGGTCCATCAGTTGACGGTGCCCGTGGTCGACGGCTGCATCTCGCCAGACGAGATCCGACGCCGCGTATTCGAGAGCGGGTGCCCGGGGATCTGGGAGCGCTTGATCGAGGCGGTCGTGGGGCTCGAGGCTCCGGATCGATCTCGCAACGGGCCGGCCACCGTGGCCGTGTGCACCCGGGACCGCCCCGAGGACCTGCGCCGCTGCCTGGACTCGCTCGCGGTGTTCGCACGGGACGGCCACGAGGTGCTGGTCGTGGACAACGCGCCTTCGACGGACGAGTCGCGGCAGATCGTCGAGACCTGCGGCTTCGCGCGTTACGTGCGGGAGGACCGCCCTGGTGAGAGCGCGGCGCGGAACCGGGCGCTGCGCGAAGCGGGCCACGACATCGTCGCCTTCTCCGATGATGACGCCACGCCCGATCCGGGCTGGCTTCCGGCGCTGCTCCGCAACTTCAACGATCCGCTGGTGCTCTGCGTCACCGGCCTCACGATGCCCCTCGAGCTGGAGACCGAGGCGCAACGCTGGTTCGAGCGGTACAGCCCGTTCGGGCGTGGCTTCGTGCGGAAGGTCTTCGATGGCGCCGACGTCAACCCGCTCTCGGCGTGGCGTGCCGGCGCCTCGGCGAACATGGCGGTGCGCCGCTCCGCCCTCGACCTCATCGGCCCGTTCAACGAGGCCCTCGGGTGCGGGACGCGGTCGCGGACCGGCTCCGACTACGAGTTCTTCGTCCGGATCCTGGCCGCCGGCTACCGCATCGTGTACGACCCTGCTGCGCTCAGTTGGCACCGTCATCGGCGCACCTGGCCCGAGCTGCGACAGGTCCTCCGCGGCTATGGGACGGGCGTGTACGCCGCGTGGACGCACCTCCTCGTGGCCCATCGGGAGTTCATCGTGCCGAAGCTCGCAGTCGGCTGGTTCCTGCACACCCAGCTGCCGAACCTGCTGCGCTCCTTGCTGCGTCGGCCGGGCTCGATCCCGCTCGACCTGCTCATCGCCGAGCTCCGCGGCTGCCTGGAAGGCCCCTGGGCGTACCTCGAGGCGCGTCGCGAGCTCCGCTGGATGGAGTCGATCCCGTGAACCCCATCCTGCCGGCCGTCAGCATCGTGATCCCGACGCGGGACCGCCGAGAGGCCTTGCAGCGGACGCTGGATGCGCTCGCGCGACAGACCGTTCCCGCGGAAGCGATGGAGGTGATCGTCGTGGCGGACGCGTGCACCGACGACACGACGACGTGGCTCCGCGCGTACCGCCCGCCGTACCGGTTCTGCCGCGTGGAGCTGCCGCATAGAGGAGCAGCGGCGGCGCGCAACGCCGGCGCCGCCGCCGCGGCCGGCGAGATCCTGTTGTTTCTCGATGACGACGTCGAGCCCGCACCTGGTCTCGTCGCTGCGCATCTGCGCAGCCACGAGGGCAGCGCCGACGTCGTGGCGATCGGCCCCTGTCTGCCGTTCCTCCCCGGACGGCAGGACTTCTGGCGCGTGCTCCTCCGGCGCTGGTGGTTCGATCGGTTCACCGCCATGGCGGAGCCCGGACATCGCTTCACGTATCAGGATGTCCTGACGGGCAACCTGTCCCTGCGCAGGACGCTGTTCACCCAGGTCGGCGGGTTCGACGCCGCATTCGGCCCCGACGCGTCGCACGAGGACTGGGAGCTCGGGATCCGGCTCCTGAAGGCCGGTGCCCGGCCCGTTTACGTCGCGGACGCCGTGGCCTGGCATCACGACCGTACGGACCTGGATCGGTCGTACCGGCGCAGTCGGCAAGACGGGAAGGGTGACGTCTTGATCGGCCTGCTCCACCCGGAGCTGAGGCCAGCACTCCCGCTGGCGGCCCGCAGCCCGGCTCCGTGGCCGGTGGAGAACGCCGTGCAGGCGCTCGCCTTCCGCGCGCCCGCGGCAGGCGATGCCCTCGCTCGCCTGGCGAGGCGCACCCTCGACCTACTGGAATGGCTGCGGCTACGCCGTGCCTGGCGAAAGCTGAACGGCACGACCCGTCGCTACTGGTACTGGCGCGGCGTGGCGGACGCGGTGGGGGGCCTGGACGAGCTGGAGCAGTTCCTGGCGAATGGTTCCCTGGCCAGAGACGCCGAGCCCATGCTGGACATTGATCTGAGCGCGGGCATCGACGGCGCGGAGCGGCGGCTGGATGTCGAGCGGCCCGCCGCCCTTCGCGTCTGGTGCGGCGATGTCCTCCTCGGTCACGTCCCGCCGGCCCCCGGCGCAGAGCGGCTTCGCGGGCGGCATCTGCGGCCGCTCCTCGCCCGATACCTCGCCACGCCGCTCCTGAACGCGAGAGCGATCGAGGCGCTCGCTGCCGGTTCGCGCGCGCCGATGGATGAGCCCGCAGAGACCAAGGGAGGCGACGCCATCGATGATCCGCTCCTCGTCGCAAGTGTCGATCTGTCTCGGGGAGTGCACGACCTGGAGGTCCCTCCTGGATACGGCGCGGCCCGCGTGCTCATCCGCGCTCGGGGACGCCCGCTCGGTTGGCTGACGATCCCGACCCCGAGCGACCGCAGGATCACTGCTGCCGACCTGCGCAGGGCGACCTCAGGGCGGTTCGGACCCGGGGCGTGGATGGCCGTGCTCCGCGACGGCAACGGTGCCGAGGTCGATGCCGCGCCGCGGGATGAGGCGTGCCCGCCGATCTCGGTCGTGGTGTGTACGCGCGACCGGACGGAGCTGCTCGCCGGCTGCCTGCGGACACTGCTCGAGCTGGATTACCCCGCGTATGAGGTGATCGTCGTCGACAACGCATCGAGCGACGATGGAACCGCGCGTCTCGCGGGTGAGCTGGGCGTGCGTTACGTGCGCGAGGACGTGCCGGGGCTCGACCGGGCACGCAACCGCGGGATTCAGGCCGCACGATACGAGATCGTCGCGTTCACGGACGACGACACGCGCGTGGATCGTGCATGGCTGCGGCACATCGCCGCGACGTTCGCGGACCCGGAGATCATGGCGGTGACCGGATACGTCGCCCCCCTCGCGCTCGACACCGCGGCCCAGCGGCTCTTCGAGCTCGAGTACGGCGGCATGTCCCACGGGACGCAACCGCGTACGTACCGCCGCAGTGAGATGCGCAACGCACAACTGCTCTGGGCGAGCGGCATGGGCTGCGGCGCGAACATGGCGTTCCGCAAGCCTGTCTTTGACGCGGTCGGCGGATTCGACGTGGCCCTGGACGTCGGGACGCCCGCCGGTGGCGGGGGCGACATCGAGATGCTGCATCGCGTCGTCGTCTCGGGTCACGCCGTCGCTTACCAACCCGATGCGCTGGTGTGGCACCGCCATCGCCCCACGCTGCGGGCGCTGCGGCGGCAGCTCTTCGACAACGGCCGCAGCTTCGGCGCCTACCTGATCACGTGTTTCCGTACAGGGACCGTGCCGCGGCACGCCATCCTGCGCTTCGCCGTGCAGGACTGGTTCGCGCGCTGGATCCTCGGGCGGCTCGTCCGGCCGGGCCGGTTCCCGCGGATGCTGGTCGTCGTGGAAGCGGCGGGCGCGGTCCTCGGTCCGCTCTTCTACCTGGCCGCTCAGTGGGGGGCGCGGCGGCGGTCGGCGCCAGAACCCATGGCCGAGCCCGATGCGCCGGCCGGGCACGCCGGAGCCGAGCGTGGAGCCGCGTCGCAGCCCGCCGCAAGCGTCTGAACGTCACGGGGGCTCGCGCCTCACCGCCGCGGCGCTCTGGCTGCCCGCCCGCCGCGCCTCGCGCCTGGATCCGGCTGTGGCCCTGAGGCACGAATAGACAGCCGACAGCCTGGCCCCTGTCTTGCCCCTCCCGCTAGGCAGCACGCGCCGCAACGGAGGACGGCATGGCACTCGCGCGACCGGGCCTCGCCGCGCCGCGCCACACGGCCATCGCGCTGAACGCCCACCACCCGTGGCAGACCGTCCACGCCGACTACACGGTGCTCGTCACGAACCCGGACGGCTCCTTCTCCGGCGTGGGTCGCGAGGGGCTCTGGGACTACGAGACGCGCATCCTCTCACGCTGGCGCGCGACATTGAACGGCATCGAGCCCATCCTCGACGCGGCCGGCGCCCTGGAGTGCGACCGCTGGCACGCGCACCTGCGCGTCCCGCGCACCGGAGGCACGCCCGCAGGGCCGGTGCTCCCGCAGGACACGTTCGAGGTGGCCATCCTCCGCCGCGTCGGCCCGGGCATGGAGGAGCGGATCCGCGTCATCAACCACAGCATGGCCCCGGCAGAGACCGAGCTGGTGCTCGAGCTCGATGCGGACTTCCTGGACATCCTCGAGGTCGGCACCGAGCGCGAGCAACGCGGAGCAGTCGACGTTGGGTGGGACGACGCGCAGCGCTGCCTCACGTTCGATGACCACGCCGAGCACGCCGGCCGCACGCTGCATCGCGCGGTCCGCATCCGCGTCGTGACCGCCGACACCGAGCCCGAGCGCGACGGCCGTCGGCTCCGCTTCCGGCTGAACCTGCCGCCGCGCGGCGTGTGGAGCGCGACGCTGCACTACGAGCCGTTCGTGGATGGGCGCTGGCGCGCGCCGCTGGAGGAGGCGCCGCCGGATGCGCCGCTGCCCGGCACCACGCGCGATCGCGAGCGGGCACGCTGGCGCAGCGAGCGGCCGCGGCTGGAGTGCGCCCATCGCGTCGTGGGACCAGCGTTCGATCAGGCGGCGGACGACCTGTTCTGCCTGCGCAACCGCGACCTCGAGACCGAGCCAGGCCACTGGGTCGTGAACGCCGGTCTGCCGGCTTACGTCGCGCTCTTCGGCCGCGACATCCTCACCGCATCGTGGCAGGGCGCGATGGTCGGCGCCGAGTTCGCGCGCGGCGCACTCGAGATCGTCGCCCGCACGCAGGCCACTGAGGACTCCGTCTGGCGCGACGCCGAGCCCGGCAAGCTGATCCACGAGGCGCACCGCGGCCCGCTCGCCGACCTGCGCATCCGCCCGACCGACGCCTACTACGGCACGCAGACCACCCCCTCCATGTTCGTGCTGCTGCTCTCCGAGGCGTGGCACTGGACGGGCGACGACGCGCTGCTCCGCCGCCATCGCGACACCGCGCTGCGCGCCCTGGAATGGGCCGCGCGCTACGGCGACCGCGACGGCGACGGCTTCCTCGAGTACGAGCGGCGCTCGCCCCGCGGGCTGCGCAACCAGGGTTGGAAGGACTCAGACGAGGGGATCCGCCACGCCGATGGCTCGCTGGCCGAGACGCCCATCGCGACCGTCGAGGAGCAGGCGTTTTACTTCATCGCTCTCCAGCGCATGGCGGAGATCCTCACGGCGCTCGGCGAGGAAACGCTCGCGGAGGATCATCTCGCGCGCGCGGCCACGCTCCGGGAGCGCTTCGAGCAGGCGTTCTGGATGCCGGACGAGCGCTTCTACGCGCTGGCGCTGGACGGCGAGAAGCGGCAGGTCCGCTCGATCACGAGCAACCCCGGGCACGCGCTGGGCGCGGGGATCGTGCGCGCGGACCGGGCGCGCGCGGTCGCGGACCGGCTGCTCGCACCAGACATGTTCAGCGGCTGGGGCGTGCGCACGCTCTCGACCCGGCACCCGAGCTACAACCCCTTCTCCTACCACCTCGGCTCGGTCTGGACCGTCGAGAACGCGACGTTCGCGCTCGGCATGAAGCGCTACGGGCTGGACGAGCACGCCGAGCGCGTGATCGCGGGCCAGTTCGCCGCGGCCGCGTACTTCCAGGGCTACCGGCTGCCCGAGGCGCTGGGCGGTCACTCGCGAGACGATGCGCCGTTTCCGACGATCTACCCCAACGCGAACAGCCCGCAGGCGTGGAGCGCCGGCGCGACGATCCAGTTCGTGCAGGTCATACTCGGGCTGTACCCGTTCGCGCCCGCGCGCACGCTGGCCGTCATCCGGCCGCGGCTGCCGGAGTGGCTGCCCGTTGTGACGGTGCACCGCCTGCGTGTGGGCAATGCGACCGTGAGCATCCGCTTCGAGCGTCAGCAGGACGGCACCACGGCATGGGACGTGATCGAGCGCGACGGGCTGCTGTTCGTCACCGGCAGCGCTCCGCCGCAGGACCTGCGGCCCGCGGACGAGAGCACGGACGAGATGCTGAAGGCGTGGCTGCTCGAGCATGCGCCGGGCCGGACCGCGCGCGCGCTCCGCGTCGCGCTGGGGATCGAGGAGGCGGCATGAAGCGGTTGGAGGACCAGGTCATCGTGATCACGGGCGCGTCCAGCGGGATCGGGCTGGTCACCGCGCGGGAGGCCGCGCGCCGCGGCGCCAAGGTCGTGCTGGCGGCGAGGAACGCGCGGGACATCGAGCGCGAGGCGGAAGCCATCCGGCTGGCAGGCGGCGAAGCGATCGCGGTCGCGACGGACGTCACGGAGTACGCGCAGGTCGAGCGTCTGGCACGGCGCGCGGTGGAGCAGTACGGCCGCATCGACACGTGGGTCAGCAACGCGGGCGTGAGCGCGTACGGCACGTTCGAGGACGTGCCGCTGGACGAGTTCCGGCGCGTCGTCGACGTCAACTTCTTCGGCTGCGTCCACGGCGCGCGCGCCGCATTGCCGCACCTCGAGCGCACGGGCGGCGCGCTGATCTGTGTGGGCAGCGTGCTCTCGGACCGCGGCGTCCCGCTCCAGGGCGCGTACTGCGCCTCGAAGCACGCGATCAAGGGCTGGCTGGATTCGCTGCGCGCGGAGCTGATGCGGCGGGGCTCGCGCGTGCGCGTCACGCTGATCAAGCCCAGCTCGATGAACACGCCGCTGTTCGCGAAGTCACGGACGTACCTGGGCGTCGAGCCGAGGCCGATTCCTCCGGTGTACAAACCGGAGATCGCGGCGCACGCGATCCTGCACGCCGCGGAATCCGCCGAGCGCGACCTCTTCGTGGGCGGCTGGGGCGCCGTGCTGAGCATCGCCCAGCGCATCAGCCCCCGCGCCGTCGACTGGTATCTCGAGCGCACGGCCTTCGCGGCGCAGCGCACGGCCGAGACGAAGAGCGCGGACGCGCCGGCCAACCTCTTTGCGCCGCTGGACCACGACGGCGGCGCGTATGGCACGTTCGGGGATGAGTCGAAGACGCGCAGCTTCTACCAGGTCGCAGCGGAGCACGGCGCGGCGAGGTCTTTCGCTGCCGCTGCGGCGATGGGGCTCGGCGCGCTCGCGCTCGTACACCGATCGGAGCGGGGCAGGCTGCCGGCCGCATTGCTGGGCGCCGCGGCGGTCCTGTTCGCGGGCCGCAGCGCCTCCCGCGCGTATGCCCGGCGTTACGGCGCGGTGCGGGCCAGCCCGTGGGGGACCAGCGGTAGCGAACGCAGCCGCACGCCGGCCGCGGCGTAGATCGCGTTGCCGATCGCGGGCGCGACCGCGATGATCGGCGTCTCGCCCGCGCCGGCGGAAGGCAGGTCCTTGCGGTCCAGCAGCACGATGTCGATCGGCGGGACGTCGCCGAAGCGCGGGAGGCGGTACTGCGAGAGCCCCGGGTTCGGGATGCGGCCGCCCTCGAACTCGACCGCCTCCCACAGCGCGCCGCCGAGCCCCATCACGACCGCACCCTCGACCTGGTTGCGCAGCCCGTCCGGGTTCACGATCGCGCCGCACTCGAACGCCTCGACGATGCGCCCGACGCGCATCCGCCCGCTCGCGCGGTCGACCTCGACTTCCGCGCACGTCGCGACGTAGTCGCCCTCCTCGACGCCGCACGCGAGGCCGATGCCGCGGCCGGGTCGCGGCTGCCAGCGGCTCCAGCCGAAGCGATCCGCAGCGGCCTCGAGCACCGCGCGCAGCCGTTCATCCCGCAGGTTGCGCAGCCGGAAGGCGAGCGGGTCCATGCCCACACGCGCGGCCGCGGCGGCGCGCCGGAGCTGCGTGCCCATCTGCGGCGTCGAGCGGCTGCCGAACGTCCCCGCGTCGTACGGCACGTGGTCCGTGTCGCCCATGATCAGCGTGATGCGCGCGGGGGGAACGCCCAGCTCCTCGGCGACCGCCTGCGTCAGCGACGTGCGGATGTCCTGCCCGACCTCGACCTTGCCCGTGAACACCGTGACCGCGCCATCCTCGCCGATGTGCAGCGACGCGCTGATCGGGTCGGCGGAGGCGCCCAGCGCCTCGGCCTCGCCGGGCTCCTGGGCTTCGAGCGAGAGACCGTCGCGGGCCACCACCAGCACGACCACGCCCGCGCCGACGGCGCCGACGAACTGGCGGCGCGTGAGCGCAGAGCGGTATCGCGGCGCTTCACTCAGCTCGTAGCGCTCGGGCTCGATCCTCTGCTCACTCATTGCCCGCCTCCGTGGCCGTGCCGGCGGCGCGCAGCACCGCGCGGACGATGCGGGAATGCGTGCCGCAGCGGCAGATGTCGCCCTCGAGTGCGCGACGGACTTCGTCCTCCGCGGGCGCGGGCGCACGCGCGAGCAGGTCCAGCGCGGCCATGATCATGCCCGGCGTGCAATAGCCGCACTGCATCGCGCCTTCCTCGAGGAACGCCTGCTGGATCGGCGCCGGTGAGGTCGAGATCCTCACGGAGCACCGCGAGCAGACTCTTCGCGGGATCCGCCTGGACGCGGTGCAGTCGGCCGTTGACGTGGAGCTCGAGGATCGGAGCCATGCGTCCGCTCTGGGGAAGAGAGTGGGGGCCGCCGGCCGTACGGCCGTGCGGGGTGGCCGCGCGCGATGACGGGGTGTGCGGAAGGACCGGGCCGCCCGCGGTGGAACGCAAGTCGGGGCGAGCCGCCACGCCCCCCGCCCGCGGCTTGCCCGATGGGGGCTCTCGATGCTAGGTAGATTCACCCCTCATCGGGCCCGCGGGTGGCACATCCCTTGCCCGCTCCGGCATGTGCCACACGGCGGAGTCGCCGGTCCGGGAGCCGGCGGTGCGACCTCGCGGAGGTACTGTACGTGAGAACGACGCTGCTCGTGATCTCGCTCCTGGCCGGGCTCCTGTTCCCCGCGCGTTTCCTCCACGCTCAGAATGCGGTGGAAGAAGGCGAACTGGACCGCCTCATCGCGCGACGGTTCCCGCAGGTCGCGGCGAGCGTGGTGTGCATTCGGACGCTGATCCAGCGGGAGTTCTCGGGCGTCGATCCCCAGACCGGCGATTTCGCCACGTTCAAGGCGCCGCTCGCGCTCCACGGCACCGGGATCGTGATCGACTCGATCCGCGAGAACGGCCGCACCGAGTACATTATCCTCACCAACCACCACGTCGCCGATCCGAGCAACTACTATGAGATCGACGGGCCGTGGTTCCTGCGCGAGCGCAAGGACAACCACCGCAGCTCGCCGCTGCGCCGCGAGGCGTCGTACATCGTCGACGGCTCCGACGACGAGTATCAGGCTGATGACATCCTGCTGGTCGAGATCGGCCGTGACGCCGCGAGCGATGCAGCGCTCCTGAAGACCGTGGGCGCACAGAGGCCGCTCACGGTCTTCAGGGGAGTGATCGGCTTCGAGGACGGAACCCTCGCGCCCGGCACGCCGGTCATGACCGTCGGGTTCCCCATCGGCGCGCGCCGGATCATCGGTCGCGGCGAACTCACGGCGATCGATTACTATCACGAGCTCGGGATCCCGCACCACGACTACGCCGTGGACCTGCCGCTCCGGCCGGGGCAGAGCGGGAGTCCGGTCTTCGCCCTCGAGCTGCGCCCGGGCGATGACGAGCCGGAGGTCGTCTTCACCTTGATCGGTCTGCTCCACGCCCGGGACGGCGGCACGCCGCTGGTCGTCCCTTATCCGCTGTGGAAGGGGCTGTTGGAGCAGGTCCGGCCGTGAGCGAGGGGACGGAACGGGCCAGCGAGCAGCGTGACCGCGTGAACCCGTCGAGGGTCACGGTTGCCTGTCGTCAGGGCCGTCGTCCCCCGCGGTGGGGCCGCCGCTCAGCGTCCCGCATTGGATCTCCGTCGCCATCGGCGGCGTAAGAAAGTCGACCCGCCCGCGAGATCGATTGGCCGGATCGAGTGGGCTGGCCGCAGATCTCTCCGTTTCCCGACCGCCACTCCGACCGACGAACGCCCATGAGTCGACACGAGATCGAAACAGCGCCGCGCCCCGCGACCGGGGACGCCTCATCCCATCACGCGCCGCGGTTCCCAGGACGCTGGCTGGCGTTCCTCAGGATCACGGTCGGCCTGTGGTTCCTCAAGGGGATCGTGACCAAGATGACCTGGTTCGCCTTCGCGGGGTTCATCCCTCTGCCCCGGGCGTCGGAGCGGTGGGTGAACTTCCTGCCGCGGCGCCTGATGGAGTACGCGAGCGAGAACCCCATCGAGGTGTACCGGCAGTTCCTGCTCGATGTCGCGATTCCCAACGCAGGGGTGTTCGCCTACCTGACGGCGTTCGGAGAGACCGCCGTGGGGATCGGCCTCACGCTGGGCCTGTTCACCGGCTACGCATCCATCATCGGCTTCTTCCTGATGGCCAACTACTTCGCGGCGAGCTACTGGACGGGCATGTGCCAGCAGGGCTTCCACGTGCTCCTGCTGGCGTGCATGCTCGCGTTCCTGGGATCCAGAGCGGGAAGGGTGTGGGGGATCGACGGCTGGCTCGCCCGGCGATTCCCGCGCATCCCGCTGATCTGACGCCGGCCCCTCGGCGCGGCGGCCGACCCGGCCGGCAGCTCAGTTGCCGGCCGGGTTCACGATCGCGACGCCCCAGGGGCCCTCGCCGTCCACATCCACGGTGGCGATGACCTGGTTCGTGGCCGTGTCGATCACCGACACGTCGTTGGAGAGGCCGTTCGCCGTGTAGAGCTTCTTGCCGTCCGGCGTGATCGCGATCCCCCACGGGCGCCGCCCGACCGGGATCGTGGCGACGACCTCGTTCGTTTCCGCATCAATGACCGAGACGCTGTTCGCGTGGCCGTTCGCGACGTAGACCCGCTTGCCGTCCGGCGAGACCACCACGCCCACCGGCTTCGCCTCGCCCTCCTCCAGCAGGATGGTCTCGATGACCTCGTGCGTTTCCGTGTCCACCACCGAAACCGTCCCGCTGATCTCCGACGTCACGTACGCGCGCTTGCCGTCCGGCGAGAACGCCGCCGCCCGCGGCCGTACGTCCACCAGGAAACTCGCCACCACCTGGTTGAGGTTCGTGTCGATCACCGAGACGGTGTTGCTCGTCTCCGCGGTGACGTACACCCAGCGACCGTCGGGGCTGATGGCAACGCCCTCGGGCTCGATCCCCACCGTGAGCGTGACGATCACCTCGTTGGTCTCCAGGTCGATGATGGACGCGGTCCCGGCGTCCTCGTTCGACACGAACAAGCGCCGCCCGTCCGGGCTCACCGCGAACTGCTCGGGATCCGAACCTGCGCGGATCCGGCGCGTGATCTTGCCGGTCGCCACGTCGATCTCGACGATCGCGTCGGCATCGGTCTCGACCGTGCGGGCCAGGTCGCTGACCGCGACGTAGACCCGTTTGCCGTCCGGGCTGACCTGGATGCCGCGCGGGCCCGGGCCGACGGTGAGGGTCCCGACGACCTGATCCGTCGCCGTGTCGATGATCGTGACGGTCCCGCTCCCCTCGTTCGACACGTAGGCGAGCGGCGCGTTCTGCGCGCGCACGCCCGCCGGCAGCAGCAGCGCTCCGGCGAGCGCGACTCCGATCCCCAGACGCCAGTAGCGTGAACCCATCATCGGACGACCTACCTTTTCGCGAATGGCTCCATCCGGTACGCCCAGCATCAGGACAGCGGTGCGAGCCGGCAGCGGCTCTCCGCCTCGCCATCGCCCAGCCGATCGAGCAGCTCCTGGGAGGCCGCGGTCGGGCCGCGCGGGATGCGCGGCAGCTCGGCCACGACCTCCCACTCCGCGCCGCCAGCGTCCTTGGCCGGTTTGACCAGGTACACGATCTGACGGAGCTGGTGGTCCCACGGCCGGAACGACAAACGCCGACCCTTGTGGCCGTCGAACGTGGCGCGCGCGCTCTCCAGGAACCGCACGAGTTCCGGCCCCTCGGTCGTGGAAGCTCTGTTCGCCGCCTCCCAGGCGACCTTGACGGCGAACCAGCCCGCCCAGCCGAGCGCGTCCATCTCCAGCCCGAAGCGGTCGTAGTAGCGCTCGTTCAACTGGGTCGCACCGAACCGGCTCAGGGTGTGGTGCCACATCCTGGGCCAGGTGCCGACCCGAGGGCCGGCACCCTGTCCCGCGAACTCCCCCGCATCCTCCGGGGCGAGGCCGGTCAGCTCGAACGCCGGCGCGGCGGCGCTGTAGTGCTCGAGGAACCTGCGCCACGCCTCGCCGGCCAGGTCCACGAACACCAGGTCCGCGCCCGTCCGTTCGACCTCCCGGAAGACGGCGGCGAAGTCGTCAGTGCCAGCCCTCACCTCGATGCGACCCACCGCCTCGCCCCCCTGCGCCGCGAGGGCCCGCCGCGCACGCTCGTACACCGCCGCGCCGGCCGGCGTGGCGGCGCCCACGAAGCACCACCGCCGCAGCCCCGCTTCACCCGCCGCCCATTGCACCACGGCGTCCACGTACATGGCTGCGCTCGCCGCGACGTGCAGCGTGTGCCGGCGGCAGTGCTCCGCCCGCGCCACCGGGTCGGCGCACCCGGCGTTCAGGAAGAGGACCCCGTGGCGCTCCGCCGCACTGCTCAGCGCGGCGAACGTCTCCGCGTCGGCCCCGCCGATGACCGCGTACACGCCTTCCTCGGCGACCAGCCGCCGGACCGCTTCCTCCACTTCCTGCCCGCCACCGACGCGGACGGTCACCAGATCGAACCTCCGCCGGAGCAGCTCGGCCGTCCGGGCCGCTTCCTCGGCGCCCAGCACCGCGCCCCGCTCCAGCGCCTCGCCGGCAGAGCCCCCCGGCACGACCAGACCAACACGAAGGTCCCGTTCGCCGGCCGCCAGGAGCGCCGCCGGGCCGCCCAGCACGGCCAGGCCGCTCGCCGCGAACACGGCGCCCAGGACCTCGCGTCGCGTCCACACGCGCGACGCCGGCACCTGCCCGGCGCCGGCGTCGCCTCTCACGACACCACTCACCACACCACCTTGTCCGGATCGCCCTTGTAGAGAGACCGGATGTAGGCGATGAGCTGCCACGTCTCTTCGTCCGTCAGCATCGTGAAGGCGGGCATCCCGTTGGGCCGGCCGTTCCGGATCGTCTCGAAGACCTTGGCGTCCTCACCGCCGTAACGCCATTCGGAATCGATCAGGCTCGGCCCCATCCCGCCGCCCCCCATCGTGCCGTGACACCCGTAACAGTTCCACTTCATGTAGAGCTTGCGCCCCGCCTGGATCGCCTCGGGCTGGCCGGTGAACGGATTCTTCGCCTCCGCCGCCGGCTGGCTCGCCGCTTCCTTCTCTTCACCGCTCTGCTGCTGCGCCGCAGCCGGGCGCGCCGCGACGCTGAGCCCAACGACGGCGACGACAACCGCCGCCCAAGCCACACTCCTCATGACCTCCGTTCTCCTTCAGTCGTGACGGACGAAGTACGGGCCTTCCCGACTCCCACGAGCGGGACGCCGTACGACTCCAGGATCTCGCGGATCTCCGCCTGCCTGCGAACCAGGATCGCCTCCAGCTCCTCCTTGAACGCCTCGTCTTCCCGCCGCACGCCCATCGAAATGTCGTACACGAAAGGAAGGAACGGGAGGTCGATGCTGGGAGAGACCGGCACGAGCTCGAGCGGGACCGACTCCTGCTTCGCGAAGTAACCCGCGATCGGACCCCACGCGATCGCCACATCCACGTCCCCCCGCGCCACCGCCTCGATCAGCCGGGCCGGCGGGTTCGGCTCCGAATAGTCACCGTAGACACTGTAGCCGACGACGTTCTTGACGATCTGCCGCCTCCCGAGCGCGTGCGCCGGCGGGCTGTTGTTGTAGTCGTCCCCGATGATGTGGACGCCGATCTTCAGCTCGCGGAGGATCGGGTCATCCAGGGATCGGATCTGGTACCCGCGATCCTTCCGGTAGACGAACACGTAGGTGGACCGGTAGTACGGCCGGGTGGTGAGCACGAGCTCGTAGCTCGTCGGCACGCCCATCACCAGGTCGCACTTCTGCTCCCGCAGCGTGTTGCGGATGAACCCGCGGCGCTGCGGCCACCACGTGTAGCTCAACGTCGCGCCGAGCTCACGGGCGATGAGCTCGGCGAGCTTGTTCTCGAATCCTTCGTGTCGGTCGTTGGAGTAGGGGAGGTTGTTCGGATCCGCGCACACCCGGAGCTCCCGCACCTCCTGCCCCCGCACCTCCCCCGCAACGAGCAGCGCCGCGAACGCCGGCAGCAGGACGGCCCACCCCAGCGTCCGCGGTCGCCCATCCTTCCTCGATCGAACTGCCATCGGACTCGTTTCCATGGTCCTGCGTGCGGTTGCCGCCCCTCTCCGCGGATCCCGACGGATCGCTCCACCGGAGCGGCGTGCCGCGCGAAGGACGTTGTCGATGGAACTTCCCCGGAGCCGGCGCAAAACAACCGCTTCCGGCGCAGGGCGGCTCGAGCCGCCCTGCGCCGGAAGTGGCGGGCCCCAGGCTACAGGGAGAAGACGTACAGCATGCCGCCCCTGGTGACCTCCTGCTTCAGCGGCCCGAACATGTTCACCGCCCCGAGCGCCGCCGTCGGGTCGTCGAGCGACAGGTCCTGCGACACCGTAAGGCCCGCCCAGCCGCCGACACCGGCGAGGATCGCGATGTACTGCTTGCCGTCCGGGCCGATGTAGGTCATCGGCGCACCGATGATCCCGGTGCCCGTGCGGAACTTCCACAGCTCCTGGCCGGTCTTGGCGTCGAGCGCCTTGAACCAGCCGTCCATGGTGCCGTAGAAGACCACATCACCCGCCGTGACCAGGGCGCCGCCCCAGACCGGCCACTTCTCCTTGTTCTCCCAGACCTTCTTGCCGACCGTCGCGTCCCAGGCGATGAACGCGCCGCCATGGCCGCCGGGGCCCGCGTAGGTCCGCACGATCGCGCCCACGTACGGAACACCCGCGGTGTAGCTGACTTCCACGCCCTCGTAGTCCATGCAGAGGTTGTTGGTGGGGACGTAGAAGAGCTTCGTGCGAGGCGAGTAGGCGGCGGGCTGCTGGTCCTTGAAGCCCATCGCGGACGGGCAGATGTTGGTCGTGTTGACCCCCTCCTTCGTCCGCTTCTCCGGGTTCTCGATCGGCCGGCCGGTCTTCTTGTCGATGCCCTTGGCCCAGTTCACCGGCCCGTACGGCTCGGCCACCAGGACCTCGCCCGTCGTCCGATCGATCGTGTAGGCGAACCCGTTCCGGTCGAAGTGGACCAGCGTCTTGCGCAGCCGGCCGTTGATCTCCAGGTCGACCAGGATGTTCTCGTTGACGCCGTCGTAGTCCCACGCGTCGTGCGGCGTCATCTGGTACGCCCAGCGCGCCTCGCCCGTCTTCGGGTCACGCGCCCAGATCGTCATGGACCACTTGTTGTCGCCGGGCCGCTGGTCCGGGTTCCAGGTGCCGGGGTTCCCGGTCCCGTAGTAGAAGAGGTCCAGCTCCGGATCGTAGGTGTACCAGCCCCACGTCGTGCCGCCGCCCCTCTTCCACTCGTCGCCCGGCCACGTGGTCACGCCGAGGTCCTTGCCCTTGTGGTCCTCGTAAAACGGCTTGAAGTTCGGGCCGATGCCGACCTCGCTGTCCGGACCGGTGCTGTAGACCCGCCAGAGCTGGCGGCCGGTCTTGAGGTCGTTGGCGGTCACGAAGCCGCGGACGCCGAACTCGCCGCCGCTGATCCCCGTGATCACGATGTCGCGGATGATGAGCGGCGCCGCCGTGATCGTCTCGCCCCTCTTCGGGTCGCCCTGCTTGACCTGCCAGACGACCTGGCCCGTCTCCGCGTCCAGCGCGACCGTCGTGGCGTCGAGCTGGTTGAAGACGATCTTGCCGTCGCCGTACGCGACGCCGCGGTTGACCACGTCACAGCACGCCACGCCCTGGACCGTCGGGTCCTGGTTGGGCTTGTACATCCACTTGATCGGCGCGCCCGGCTTCGTCAGGTCCAGCGCGTACACGATGTTCGGGAACGAGGTCACGAAGTACATCGTGTTGTTGACGACGAGCGGCGCGCCTTCCAGGCCGTTCAGCGTGCCGGTCGAGAACGTCCAGGCGACCTTCAGGTCCTTGACGTTCTGGGTGTTGATCTGGTCGAGCTCGCTGAAGCGGGTGCCGGCGTAGTTCTTACCGGGCAGCACCCATTGGTTGGGATCGTTCTGGAGCTGGACGAGGTCCTGCGCGGTGGCCGGACCGACCGCGAGCAACAGCCCGGCCGCTACCAGCCCTCCCGAGATCATCCGGCGCATGATTCGCCCCCTTTCTCCATTCGGAAGCAGATGGTGAAGGCCACGTGACTCCTTCGGATCGTGTCCCTGACCACGCGGGCGAGGGGCCATCGCGGGGCCAGCCGACGTGTGGGAACATGCGAGCTCCTCCTGCTCGGGTGTCGCCACACGCGAGCGCCCGCCGGAGGGCGGCGCCGACGTGCGGGCCGGGCGGCCCAGCCTGTGAGGACGGCCACGCCCCCCGGCTGCCCGTGGACGCAGGGGCGCGCTCCGCCCCGGCGAGGACGTAGTCCGAACGGCGTGTCGCAGATCGAGCCAGCCACTCCGTGCCCGACCGCGTCCCCCCGAGCAGGGGTCTGCGCGGTCGTCCACGCGGCCGTGTATCGAGACGCCGGTCCTGCGACCGGCGGAGCCGTCGTGTGGGGCGAGTCGGACATCTGCGCCGATATCCAACTCGGGACGACGGGGCGGCCTGCGGAGCCGCCCCGGAGAGCCGTACAAGGATTTCGTGTTCAACTTGCGCCCCGGGACACCGCGCTGTCAAGGTCCGCATCTTGACAACCGCGGCGGGGCCGCACTAGCCTAACGGCCCTGGACTCCTGTTCTGGGAAGAGTCGAGGTGCCGGACGTGGGCCTGTCCCGTGTCCGGTATTCGTGCCGGTTTCACCCCCTGCCGAACGCCGGCAGATAGGTTCCCAGACTCTCCAGCTAGGAGGCGATCATGGCCATCCGTCCGTTTGCAGTCGGCGAAGCCCTCGTAGGCGAGGGCAACGAGGTCGCGCACATTGACCTGATCATCGGCCCCAAGGATGGTCCGGCCGGCCAGGCGTTCGCCAACGCGCTGGCGGGCCAGCGGGCCGGTCACACCACCTGCCTCGCGGTTCTCGAGCCCAATCTGCCCGCGAAGCCCGACACGGTGATGTTCAACAAGGTCACCATCAAGGGCGAGAAGCAGGCGGTGCAGATGTTCGGGCCCGCGCAGGCGGCGGTCGCGCGCGCGGTGGTGGACTCGGTGGCCGAGGGGATCATCCCGAAGGACCAGGTGGATGACCTCTGCGTGCTCGTCGCGGTCTTCATCCACTGGGAGGCGCAGGACGACCGCAAGATCTTCGAGTACAACTACAAGGCCACGAAGGAGGCGATCGCCCGGGCGCTGCGCGGCCAGCCGAAGGCGGACGACGTGATCAGCCGCAAGGCCTCGGCGCGGCATCCGTTCGCTGCGGGCGCGGAGGAGCTCATCCCGGCGTGAGGCCGGCGGAGATCCCACGGCCCGACCACAGAGGAAGGACGGGGGCGACCTTCGGGTCTCCCCCGTCGTTCTCCTGGTCGTGAGCGTGAGGAGGCGGGGGTGAAGAAGCTTCTGCTCCAGTTGGACGTGGACCGCCACGCCAGCGTATTCGATCGCGTCGTGGGCTACGACGCGGGCGCGGACGCGGTGCTGAGCTACGGCGGGGTCCAGGAGGGCGATGTCCAGGCGCTGGTCCACGGCGCCATTTTCACGCGCGGCCCGGCCGACCTCCACAACACGGCGATCTTCGTCGGGGGCGGCGACATGGCCCGCGCCGAGCGGATCCTCCAGGAGGTCCAGCGGACGTTCTTCGGCCCGTTCCGCGTCTCGGTCGTCTTCGATCCCAACGGCTCGAACACGACGGCGGCGGCGGCGGTCTTCAAGATGGTCCGCGCCGTCGGGGGCGACGTGCAGGGCCGCCGGGCGGTGGTGCTGGCCGGCACCGGGCCCGTGGGCACGCGGGCGGCGGGGCTGCTGGCCCGGCTCGGCGCCCGGGTGACGATCACCTCCCGTGATGAGGCGCGCGGCCAGGCGGCGGCGGCGCACATCCGGGAACGGTTCGGCCAATCGGTCGAGGTCGTGACGGCCGCCAACCCGGCGGGGACGGCCTCAGCGCTGGAAGGGGCGGAGCTGGTGCTGGCGACCGGCCCCGCGGGCGTGCAGCTCGTGCCGCGCGATGCGTGGGTGGGCCGCCCCGGCCTGCGGGTCGTCGCGGACGTCAACGCCGTGCCGCCGCTCGGGATCGAGGGCGTGGAGGCCAACGACGACGGCGTCGAGCGCGAGGGCGTCATCGCCTTCGGCGCGCTCGGCATCGGGCGCCTCAAGATGAAGCTCCACAAGGCGAGCATCGCCCGCGCCTTCGAGCGCAACGACCGGATCTTCGACTCCGAAGCGATCTACGATCTGGCGGCCGAGCTCTGACGCCGGCGCCGTCGTGATCGTCGGCGTCTCGACCCGCGCGTTCGCCGAGTCGGCGCATCGGGCGGGGTATCGCTGCCGGACGGTCGACGCCTTCGGCGACCTGGACCAGAAGGCGATGGTCGAGAACGTGGCGCTCGCCCGCGACCTCGGCCGGGCGTACGGCGCGGCCGCCGCCGTGGCGATCGCCCGCCGGTGGCCTGGCCCGGCGGCGTACGTGGCGAACCTCGAGAACCACCCTGCCGCGGTCCGACGGCTGGCGGCCGGGCGGCGGCTGCTGGGCAACGGGCCGGAGGTGCTCGCGCGCGTGCGCGACCCGTTTTCGCTGGCCGCGGTCCTCGGCTCCGCCGGCGTCCGGATGCCGCGTACGCTCCCCGCCACGGAGGCCGGACGCGCCGACCCCGGGCGCGCGTGGCTGCGCAAGCCGGTGCGCGGCGGCGGGGGGAGCGGGGTCGGCCCCTGGCGGCCTGGGCAGCCGCTCGGGCCGCGCGCGATCCTCCAGGAGCGGCTCGAGGGGACGCCCGGCTCGATCGCGTTCGCCGCGGACGGCCGCCGCGCCGTCGTCCTCGGCGTCTCCCGCCAACTGATCGGCGACGCCGCCTTCGGCGCGACCGGGTACCGCTACGCGGGCAGCATCTTCCCCTTCGTCTGCGACGACGCCGACCCCGCGTCCGTCGCCGAGCAGGCCGCCGCCATCGCCGAGACGGTCACCGCCGCCTTCGGCCTGCGGGGCGTCAACGGCGTGGACTTCGTGGCCCGGGACGGCGAGCTGTACGTCCTCGAGGTGAACCCCCGGTACACCGCGTCCATGGAGCTCATCGAACGCGCAACGGGCCTGTCCATCTTCGAGGCGCACGTGGCCGCGCTGGACGGAGCGCTGCCCGCGCCGCCCGCGCCGCCGTCGGGCGCGTACGGCAAAGCCATCGTCTACGCGCGCCGGGACGTGGTCATGGCGGACACGCGCCCGTGGCTGGGGCGGGACGACGTGCGCGACCTGCCGTTCCCGGGCGAGCGGATCCGGCGCGGCAGGCCGGTGTGCACCGTGTTCGCCCGGGCCCCGGACGCCCGGGGCTGCTACGCCGGACTGGTGGCGGCCGCCCGCGCCGTGGAGGAGACCCTGATGCGGGAGGCGTCGTGATGGTCCGGGCCATGGCCGCGCCGGTCGCCCGGGTGGACGGTGCACCGGCGACCCTGGAGCAGGCCGTTGCCGCGGCGGCGGACGTGCTCGTCCGCGCCCGCCTACCGCTGGTCTACGGGCTGGTCGAGACGACCGTCGAGGCCCAGCGGCTCGCGGTGGAGATCGCCGATCTCACGGGCGGCGCGGCGGACACCGTCGCCTCGGCCGGACACGAGCCGTCGTTCCTGGCGTTCCAGCGGATCGGCCAGATCACGGCGACGCTGGGCGAGGTGCGGGAGCGCGCGGATCTGGTCGTGTACTGGGGCATCGACCCCGACGCCCGGGAGCCCGGCTTCCGGGACCGCTACCTCGCCCCATCGCCCGACTCGCCGGCGCGGGCCCGGATCGCCGTGGATCTCGGCGACGCCCGTGGTCCGGAGGAGGCGGACGAACGGATCGCGATCCCGGCCGCCGCGGAGTTCGAGGCGCTGTGGGCGCTGCGCGCCCTGGTCCGCGGTCGCCGGGTGGACGAGGAGCGCCTGGGATCCCTGGGCGTTCCGGCCGACCGGCTCCGGCCGCTCGCCCGGCGGCTCGCCTCGTGCCGCTACGGCGTGCTGCTCTACGACGCCGACCCGCCGCCCGAGCGGCGCGACCCGCTGCGGGCGTTCGCGCTCGGTTCGCTGGTGGAAGACGCGAACGAGAAGGCGCGCGTGCGGCTCATCGGCATCCGCATGCCCGGCAACCCGGTGGGGGCGGAGGCCGTGCTGACCTGGCAGACGGGCTACCCCTGCGCCGTGCACTTCGGCCGCGGCTACCCGCGGTACGGCCCGGGCGAGTACACCGGCGCCGCGCTGCTCGCGCCCGGCGGGGCGGACGCCGTGCTGCTGGTCGGCGCCGATCCCACCCGCCACCTGACCCCTGCGCAGCGCCAGCGCCTCGCCGAGGTCCCCAGCGTCGTCGTCGGGCCGGCGGCGGAGCGGGTGGAGGGCGCGCGGGTGGCGGTGGTGACCGCGCCGCTCGAGGAGTCGCCCGGCGGCGTCTACCGGCTGGACGGCGTGGCGCTCCACCGGCGGGTGGAGAGCTCGCGGCTCACGGACGCGGCGGTGCTCGCCGACCTCGCGGCGGCCGTCCGCGCGCGGGTGCAGGGAGGTGCAGCGTGAAGGGCCGGCTGCGGATCACCGGTGGGAAGGTCTACGACCCCCGCAACGGCGTGGACGGCGCGGTGGCGGACGTCTGCATCGAGGACGGCCGCATCGTGGCGAGTCTGCCCGACGACGCGCCCGTCCTCGACGCCCGCGGGCTGATCGTCATGCCCGGCGGCGTGGACATCCACTGCCACATCGCGGGGCCCAAGGTCAACCTCGCCCGCCGGCTCGAGCCGGAGCGGCATCGGGCCGACCCGGTGCCGCGGCGCGTCGTTCGGTCGGACGACGGCCCGCGCGTGCTCCGGTCCGGGGCGGGCGGCGTGGTCCCCTCCACGTTCGCCACCGGCTACCGCTACGCCGGGCTGGGCTACACCTCGGCGTTCGAGGCCGCCGTCCCCGCCATCGGCGCGCGGCAGGCGCACCAGGAGCTCAACGACACGCCGGTCATCGACAAAGCGTTCTTCCTGCTGTTCGGCAACGACGACTTCCTGCTCCGCCTCCTCGCCCGGGGCGAGCAGGAGCTGGCCCGGCACTACATGGCGTACATGCTCCGCGCGGCGCGGGCGTACGCCGTCAAGGTCGTCAACCCCGGCGGGGTCGCGGCGTGGAAGGCGGGCGCGGCGATCTCCGGGCTGGACGAGGCGCTACCGGGCTACGACGGCGTCACGCCGAGGCGCATCGTCCAGGCGATCGCCAGCGCGGCGGACGAGCTGGGGCTGCCGCACCCCATGCACATCCACTGCAACAACCTGGGCGTGCCCGGCAACGCCGATACGACACTCGAGACGATGCGCGCGGTGGAGGGCCGTCGCGCGCACTTCACCCACATCCAGTTCCACGCCTACGGCAGTACGGAGGATGGGCGGCCGACGTCGCGGGCGCGTGAGCTCGTCGAGTACGTGGACGCGCACCCGAACCTGAGCGTGGACGTGGGGCAGGTCATGTTCGGCGCCGCCACCGCCATGACCGCCGACACGCGCGTCGCGCACCTGCTGCACCGGCTCAGCGGCCGCAAGTGGGTGGCCATGGACGTCGAGCTCGAGAGCGGCTGCGGCATCGTGCCGTACGAGTACAGCGAGAAGAGCTACGTGCACACGCTCCAGTGGGCTGTGGGGTTGGAGTTCTTCCTGCTGGCGCGGGATCCGTGGCGGGTCGTGCTCTCGACGGACCATCCCAACGGCGGGTCGTTCCTCTCCTATCCCCGCCTGATCCGCCTGCTGATGGACCGCACGTTCCGCGACGAGCAGATCCGCAAGGTCAACCCCCGCGCGCTGGAAGGCACCGCGCTGGCGGACGGGCTCGACCGCGAGTACACGCTCTACGAGATCGCGATCATCACCCGCGCGGCGCCCGCGCGTCTGCTGGGGCTGGAGCACAAGGGGCACCTGGGGCCGGGCGCGGATGCGGACATCACGATCTACGCGCCCGCCGAGGACGTGGAGACGATGTTCAGCACGCCGCGCTACGTGTTCAAACGCGGCGAGCTGGTGGTGGAGGACGGCGAGCTCCGGCGCGAGGTCTACGGCACGACGCTCCAGGTCGAGCCGGAGTACGATGCCGACATCGAGCGCGTGCTGCGGCGGCATTTCGAGGAGCGCGGCACCCTCGGCCTCGAGGCGTATCGCGTGGACGAGGCCGAGGTGGCGGACCTCGCGCGGGTCGCGACCCTGAAGCGCTGAGGCGAGGGAAGCGTGGAGATCAACGGCGTCGAGATCCGCGACACGTTCGCCGAGGCGTTCCGCATGTGGGCGAGCCGCGCCGTGATCACGGCGCGCTCGCGCCGCTGGGCGCTCGAGGCCGCGCGCGCCATGACCGGCTTCGCGACGTCGGTCATCGGGTGCAAGGTGGAGGCCGGGATCGAGCGGGAGCTCGATGCGGACGCCACGCCGGACGGCCGCGAGGGCGTCAGCGTCCTGCTCTTCGCGTTCGATGCGGAGGGCGTGGCCAAGCGCATGGTCGAGCGGATCGGGCAGACGGTGCTCACCTGCCCGACCACCGCGTGCTTCGACGGGCTGCCCGAGGCGGAGGAGCGGATCCAGGTCGGCGGCGTGCTGCGCCACTTCGGGGACCGGCACCAGTCCAGCAAGGTGCT